>JAJYEK010000194.1 GCA_021785795.1 Pseudomonadota bacterium | reverse complement strand
TTGCGTGAAGACTCGGCCACCTTGCGTGAAGACTCGGCCACCTTGCGTGAAGACTCGGCCCATCTGCGCGAAGGAACGGTACAGGCACGGGAAGGAGAAACCCATATACGTGAACAGACCGTCGCCAAAAGAGAACGGAAAATTCGCGAGGCAGAGACGTCAAAGGCCGCGTCAGATGACCAGATGATCCGGTTGCAGCAAGTGAACGCGCGCCTGGTCACTGCGACAATTGAAGCTAAAACACTGGCCGAACAGGTCCAGGCGGCTAAAGATCAGCTGGATCACCTGGCCCATCACGATATGCTCACCGATTTGCCAAATCGCGTATTGCTGCAAGACCGGCTTGGTCAGGCCATTGACCTAGCCAGTCGTCAAGGCAAGCAACTGGCGGTGATGTTCATGGACCTGGACCGATTTAAACACATCAACGACTCCCTGGGGCATGTGGTGGGCGACCATCTACTGCAGTCAGTGGCACAACGCCTGGTGGGCTGCGTGCGTCATTCGGATACCGTCAGTCGTCAGGGAGGGGATGAATTCGTTCTGCTGCTCCCCTATATCGAGCACGCAGAAGACGCTGCGTTGTCTGCCCAAAAGATAATTGCGATGCTTGCGCCACCTCACCGCATCGACGCGCACGATCTCCATATCAGCATAAGCATCGGTATCAGCATCTACCCTGACGATGGAAAGGATGCGGAAACCCTGCTCACGAGTGCGGACATTGCGATGTTCCATGCCAAGGAAAGCGGGCGAAACAATTACAAATTCTTCGAAAAGGAGATGACTGCCCAGGCCGTCGAGCGGCAATTCATCGAATCCGGCCTGCGCCGCGCGCTGGCACGGCAGGAATTTTTGCTGCACTACCAGCCGAAAATAAATCTTTGCAGCGGCGCGATAGTCGGCGTAGAGGCGCTCATTCGCTGGCAGCACCCGGAACGCGGTCTGTTGTTGCCCGCGGAATTCGTACCCATCGCCGAAGACTGTGGCCTGATCCTGCCGATTGGCCGCTGGGTACTGCGTGAAGCCTGCCTCCAGGCCCGGGCATGGCAGGATGCGGGCTTGCCGCCGATCACAATCGCCGTCAACACCTCTGCGCTCGAGTTCCGGGCCAGGGATTTTCTCAAGGATATGCGCGCGATCCTCGAGGAGACGCGTTTGGAGCCACGCTATCTGGTGCTCGAACTGACCGAAAGTGTCCTCATGCGGGATGCCGAGTCTACTGATGCCGTGCTGCATGCGCTCGCTTACCTGGGCGTAAAGCTAGCAGTCGATGACTTCGGCACCGGCTATTCCAGCCTGAGCTATCTGAGCAAATTTCCGATCGATACCCTGAAGATAGACCAGTCATTCATCAATCGGATGGGCAGCAGCCCGAACGATGCATCCATCGTCAGAGCCATGATCAGTCTGGGTAAAAACCTCAAGCAACGCGTCCTTGCGGAAGGCATCGAAACACAGGAGCAGAACGCATTTCTTCTGGCCCAACAGTGCGACGAGGGTCAAGGCGACTATTTCAGCCACCCGGTGGTAGCCATGGAAATCGCCAGGTTACTGACAAACGGTATACCGGAGGGCCTTTCCAATAATCCCGGCTGAACGCCTTGTCCAATGTCGTTCCGGACAGTCGACAATGCCCTTTCTCCTTACGTTGATCTCTCGCGACAAGACGAATAACGAGATTCCGGAACAAAACTGGCCGCGATCCTATGTGAGCCACCGTACCGATGATTATGCGTAACTGGTGTAGGATTTTTATATGTTGACGCTTCATTCCAGTTTCTGACTTGCTGTATAGATTGCCAAACCGGGCGATATGGGTTTGAACACGAGCACGACGCAGAGCGGACAAGGTGCGGCGGTGACTGCTGCCATCCGCAATCGATGCAAGCGAAACAGAATTTCTTTTTAGCTGGTGATTTCGCCATTTATCGGATGCATTTAACTTGCGTAAGGACAGGCTTGTGAAATATATATTCAACCGGCAACGGATTCGAATGATATAAAGGCACCACCTTTCTGATGCAGCCATTGCCGGGTATGAACAGGCTCCGCCATGCGATGCAAACGACTTGTATCATCGGTATTTCATCGTTCTGATGTCGAAAACGCCTCTTGAAATGACTGGTATTCAAAATCTTTCCTTTTTCATTTCTGCACGGCTGTGCCGGTCATGCACCAAGACGGCGGATAGCCACAGACAACGGAAGACCAGCACTGCACTGCGTTGCGGTCCAGCCGATTTTCGGTCAGGACAGGCCGCGGTTCGTGAACGGCTCCAAGCTTGCTGCCTGCACTTCGCTCCGGGAAGCGGGGGTGGACAGGTAAGTGCTCCACTTTCAGTCTGTTTACGTCCGCTTTGACCACTAATGCCTTGGTCTTCGGTTTGGGAATATATGCTTTCCGCTTATCCGGCTATGCCTTCTGTAACGCACTTTCCATGCGTCGGTTGCCCCAGCGTGCGGTCAATTCACTTGCGAGTAGATTGCCTGATCGTCACACTGACTGACCCGCCCCGAGCGCGAAATACAACGCCAGCAACCAGCACAGGTCAACACACCGTTCCTACGACGAAAACGATATCCCGGGTACCGAAAAATGCAGGGAGAAATCAAACAGCGACTGCTTCCTGATATCCACGATGCATTTCCTTGCAATGATTGTACGCTATGACAACCGTCACAAAGCCCGTCACTTGCCAGCAGTTATTGCACCCGGGAAGCACGTTATGAAATTTACTTTTCCCGAAAATAGCACGCCCACTCCGGGTTTCCGAGCTTCAAAAGGGATCGCAATGGAAGACCTGCCGCACAATCAGGATCAAAGTCACCAGATCCACGAGCCAGCGCACAAGCACAACGGTCACCACCTGATCATCGGCCGTGACATTGAAAATCCAGCGAACCACCCCCATCTTGATGAAGATGGATGTTAATCCCCTACCTTCTATTTTGAATCCAACGAAACCCGCCAAAAGTATCTGGAGATGCCAATCAACCATCCTTATGGCAAGTTGCCGGGTATATCTGCCGTGGATGACGACCGCGCAGGATGAATGTCGGTTTTGGGCATTCCGCCGGTTAAATGCATCACTTTTTACGGAATCTGCCTGTTGAATATTCCGGGCAGCTCCATTTTTTTCCGCATCGCGTTCTGGATTCTGTGACAGACCAGCTACTGGCCGGACCCAATCACACTTTTTTGTCAAAATTAGGCGTAGTTTTTCGCCTGGAGTCTCGCCTTTGATACCCGAAAAGACTATGGAACCATCCTGGAAAGACAATATCTATCGACAGCGTGAAGAACTGGCCCGGATTCTCCGGGAGCCGCTCGCGCTCCTCGCCGCCCAATGCGCGCCGGCGTGGGGTGATCGCGACCGGCTTAATAGCATACTGCTGGACGGCTTCTCGGACATACCGTACTGCTCCAACCTGTATGTCGTAGACACCGACGGCGTACAGATCAGTGACAACGTCGACAATGCCGGGCTCAAGGCTGGGCACTATCACCGCAATCGCGCCGAGCGCCCCTATATGAAGGAGGTGATGCCGGCATGGGGGTTCCTGCTGTCGGACGCCTACATCAGCCTGTCTGCACAATGGCCTTCGCTGACTGCGCTGCAAGTCGTTGAGTCGGATACGGGAACACTGGGGTATGTCGGTGCGGATTTCGATCTGCGCGGACTTCCTGTGACGTCAGCGCTTTACCGGGAGCCGCGCAGGTGGCGGCAGGTGAAGGGCGATCCGGCGATCCGGAGCACCTTGTTCCAGCAGACCCGGACCGAAAGTCATATGGACCGAAACATGCAGAAAGCTCTGTCTATCCTGGAGGAATTACTCACGGAACGCGGCATCTTCCAGTGCCAGATTCACTTTTCGAGCAGTCAGGCCATTGTCTGGACGATTGATGATCCGCTGCGCTATCGCATCCTCGACCATGAAGTGCTCAGGGACCCGGACATCTGTCTGGTGTTCCCGTTGAGACCCTATCCCGCCGATGCCGTGATACCGCGAACGGAAATCCCCCGGATTCTGGACGCCATGCGGGCCCTGCGCATAGTCGATACAACCATCTACCTGCGCACGGCCTCGATTAACATCTTCAATGGAACGGTGAGTCTGACCTTTTCTTGCGACGGATCGCACTATATGCGCTACGACGAGTTCCTCAGCAAGGGTGCCGCCTTCTGGTCCGGTACAGCCACGTAACCGCCGGTCGCCGCCTTGCACGTTGTTCAGCTGCACATCATGGCCATTTGTCTGAAAGCGGGAGAGAGACAAGGCAACGGGGAAAAGAACTGGATAGCCCCGGCCGTGTTGCCCTTCGCAACGCCCGAGTCATTCCGCTTCAGGCCGGTCTCCGAGCTGATGAGCAGGGTCTGTCTGGCCCAACGCGGCCTTCCCGTGTCTGAAGAGGGCACAGCAGCGTCCTGGCCGCACGTTCACTCAATCACCGTTGCGGGGACAGCACCGGAATGGGATCACCAAGGGTCAGCGCACCGGCTTCCCGTTTCATCCCCAAGGGTGGACACCCTCGGGGACACCTGACGCGATATGGAAGCGGAACGATAGTGGAGGGAAAGTGCCGACGTCGAGCTGGCGAATTGCCATATCAGAAATCTGAACGGGAGATGACCTGTTTTTACCCGCTCGTTCCCACGATGACACACTAAAAGAAAAAGTCGATGCCGATGCGATAGAGTACCTGCTTCGTCGTGCTCTCAGGCTCCAGAGACATGCCTCCGCCGGGCAGCGAGTTCACCGCTGACTGGCCATAACCGAAGCGCAGATAATCGGCCCCGGCCTCGACGTGAACCAGCGGGGTGACGGCATAATCCACATCAGCACCGAGCTTGTAGCGGGTCGTGCTACCCAGTCCATACTCCTGGTCCGGGATGCCATAACTGGAGAGCCCGCTCGTCATCATGTGGGCGGACACGATCCGACCGATGGAGCCATACGCCGATAACACCAGAGGCCCGACCGGTGCCCATTGCCCCAGCAATCCCGCACCGATCCAGAAGTCATGGTAATACTCATCGTACGGTTCGGCACCGCCGAGCCCACGCCGCCAGGAGTGCCAGCCTAGTGTCGCATACGGCGCCAGCGCCGTGCGGTAAGGAAAGCCAAAGGCCCGGCCCAGACGCATCCCGACGTCAATAATGGAGTTCTCGGTTTTACCAATGACGGGCACACCTCCCTGCGTCTGCCCAGTATAAACATCGGAGCCCCGGCTATACTGCAATGCCAGCCTCGAGTAAACGCCGTTAGGCATCAATGCCTTGAAGGTTGCGCCAACACCGTCAATGTTCCCGCTCTCGCTGTCGGGAACCGTGCCCGCGTAAAACTCCTTATAGTCCTGGTGCAGCGAGGTGAACGAGATGCTCGCTCCGTTATCCGCCGCAATGACCGAGGGAGCCAGGGGCGAAGCCGCGGCAACCGGTGCTGCCAGCACCGTCAAAACAACAAGAAATTTCCTCAGTGACATCCTATTCATCCGGCTTTCCTTTTTTCTGTTTGAGCAGCGTTGCTTTTCCGAAGTGTAGCTGGGATTGGATATCCGTCCAGACGACCGTTTGCGGCATCGAAAAGCCCCGAGGCACTGTCGGCGGGACAGGAGGAATCGTACGAAAGACCGGCCCCCGGCGAGACCTCCTGCGAAGCTCGAACTCATGGATTCTACCGCCGGTGGCAATGCCGATTTGTTTTTGCTCGAACCCCCCCAACGACTGCCTGTTATTTTACGACGCCGCGGCTCCGGCCTCTGGAAAGAACTGCGCGGAAACCTCGCGATAGCCCACCGCGGGCGCCACGGTTTCGGGTCATTCCGGGGAGCCACTACGCCCTGTGACAAGCCATACCCTGTTCGGATTTTGTTCGCATCCTGCTAACCCTTGGAGCGTAACACTGGGACGAAACTGCCGTTGAGGAACACCGGCAGCCCTGAACAGCCTGACTGCGGCGCCCTGTTTATCGGAAAACAGCCGGGCCAGCGCTTCCGCTTCGATGCTTATTCAGTCTGATTCATGATGCGCCTGGAAATGCGTCGAGGTGCCGTGATACTGCCGCCAGGAGGCGTAAGTACCCGATGGCCGACCTTGAGAAGCATGTTGACGCCGCCGGAGCGCCCCTGAGGAAAAACCGCTACGTTGTATGTCCAGATATTTTCGTTATAGGCCGTATGGCTCATCCCGATCAGCCGGAGCGCTCCGTAAGAACCGGCCGCCGGCCCTTGCACGTATGCGGTGATGTCCGGTATCGGGGCATGTCAATTAAAAACGAACCTTCGAAGACAGCAACATGGCTGAGACCCGTCAGACTTGTCTTGCCAAAGCAGGGAAGCAAAAACTAACGACCTGTCGCGTCGTTCACTGTGATCAGCTTACGGTGGGACCTCCATCCACAGGCGTGCACCTATGCTGGGCGCACACAAAAAGCCCCGCACGTTGGCGGGGCTTTCCGTTCAAAAACCTGCTTGCGCAGTGCCTGATGTTTAAGCCGGCTGGACGTTCGCGGCGGACGGGCCCTTGGCGCCCTGCTCCACGTCGAACTTCACCTGCTGGCCTTCAGTCAGGCTCTTGAACCCGCTGCCTGAAATGGCAGAGTGATGGACAAATACGTCCTTGCTGCCATCCTGGG
>JAJYEK010000193.1 GCA_021785795.1 Pseudomonadota bacterium | reverse complement strand
GCAGTGCTGCGGCTGTGGCCCAGGGCGCGAAACCCAGCGCCAGCAGCAAAAAGGCTCCTAACAGGGAGAAATAGGCTTTGGTATCAAGACCCGAGGCACTGGCCGTGACGGCCCCCGCTCCGAAAATGAGAACCGGAGTATACAACGGCAGCACCAGCAGGGACAGCAGCACACCCCCTCCCCGCACCCCGAGGGTGAGGGCGGCGCCGACGCTGCCCAGGAGACTGAGCACGGGGGTGCCGAGAAGCAGCGTGACCGCCAGAGTTCCCATGGCGTGTGCGGGAAGATTCAGCTGCATGGCCAACAGTGGGCTCAAAACCACCAGCAGCAGGCCACTGGTCACCCAGTGGGCCGCAACTTTGGCGAAAACGAGGGGCGTCAGGGGGTGCGGACTCAGGGTCATCTGCTCCAGCGTGCCGTCGGCATGGTCACCGGCGAACAGTCGCCCCAGGGAGAGCATCGTGGCAAGCAGCGCGGCAACCCACAGGACCCCGGGCGCCAGCCTGCTCAGGACGTCCGGTTCAGGTCCGACGCCCAGCGGAAACAGGCTCGAGACGATGACAAAGAACGCGAGTGGAGTGGCCACATCCGCTGGTTTGCGTGCGGCGAGGATCAGGTCGCGCTGGAAAATACAGCGGGCGGTGCCGAGCAGATTCTGGGACATCAGGAGTCCAGCCTGATCTTGCTGATTTGTCCGGTCACCGCCAGCTCCTGGTGCGAGGTGATGACGACCAGTCCTCCGGCCGCGACATGAGCCGTCAGCCGCTCGTTCATGATTGCGCCGAAATGGACGTCGAGTGCCGTCAGCGGTTCATCCAGAATCCACAGCGGCTTGGTGGCCACAAGCAGGCGTGCCAGCGCGAGACGCCGTTTCTGGCCCTGCGAAAGAAACTTCGCCGGCAGCCGCGCCGCCTTGGTCAGGCCGACCCGCTCCAGTGCCGCGGCGATGTCGACGTGAGAATCCGCGCCGCCGACGCAGGTACCGAACCGCAGGTTTTCGGCGGCGCTGAGATCGCCCTGAATGCCGTTTGCGTGCCCGATATAGCAGAGCTGGCTGCGGTAATCGTCCGCAAGCTGGCTGATCGGGGTTCCTTGCCATCGCACTTCCCCATCCGCCGGCTGGGAGAGCCCGCAAAGCGTACGCAGCAGCGTGGTCTTGCCGCTTCCGTTGGCACCCTGAACATAGAGCAGTTCACCCGGCTGTACCGAGAAGGACAGCTTCTCGAACAGAGCCCGGTCCCCGCGCGAGCAGGTTAAATCGACGACTTGCAGCAAATTGCCCCTCCGTATCTGCGGGATAATGGTGCCCCGGAGACGAATCGAACGTCCGACCTGCCGCTTAGGAGGCGGCTGCTCTATCCACTGAGCTACCGGGGCAGTGTGCGGCGCATTCTAGCACTCATCGGGCCCGTCCGTAGCCAGGAGCCGGTCCAGCCGCGGCAGGCCGCACAACCGGTCTGCCGGAGGCCAAGTCCCGGCCGGGCTGCGTTCGCAGGCCGCGTGAAAGATCTGGAACGAATCCGAATCCGGATCCAGAGTAGCCTTAATGGGCACGAAAGCATGCCGATTTTACGTGCCACCAACCCATACGCTGAAAATATCGCGTCTTTTTGGGCCCTGGTCCCGTTCCGGACCGGCCTGCGGATTGCGTGACCGCCTGCGTCCGGGAGCATTGCGTCTTGATTTCAATCCCTCGCCGAAGTCGGCATGGTGCCGCGGGTGCCCGGACCATTCGGGCGCAGACTGCCTATCGGGATCTGCGCGTTTTTGAGGGCATCAACAGGCACCGTACCGCCGAAATCGAAATATCGGACCGTTCGTTCGTGTTGCGACGTGGCTGGCCGCAGATCCGATTGCATCAGAATAAATTTCATGCAACCATTGTAGTGGTAGAATCACTCTAAAGTGATTCTCCGGTCCCGGAGTCGCGTGAAGGCCTGAAACCGCCGCACAGGCGACTGCCGATGCAGTGATGGACGCTGTTTCTGAAGGAATGCGGAATCCGGTCCGATGTATCGGAACTGACGCAGTGATGCCGGCGACATCAACCGGCAAGGACACGGCGTCGCAACCAAATATGCGAGCATTGCCAGAGACAGCCGAATTGGCGTTGCTCGATCGAAAGCTGTAGTCCCTGACAGGTACAGGCTGATATCGCGTGCAGCCGATCATCGTCTATCTTGAGCCCTGGGAGTTTTCTCCCACCGTACTCATTACCTGCATCCTGCTGATTGCCGCCTATGTGCGCGGGCTGGCGCTCACCAGACATGCCGGTGGGGCCGTTGGTTTCTGGCGGCCACTCTCGTTCTTTGTGGGGCTTGGTCTCATCTATATCGCCCTGCAAACATACTTCGATTTTCTCGCGCAGCACATGTTTTGGATCCATCGGCTGCAAGTCCTGTTCCTGCACCACGCCGGGCCGTTTCTGATGGCGCTGGCCGGACCCTGGGATACCATCGCGCGCGGCGTACCCCGCGGCCTGCGCGAACGGGTGTTTCGCCCCATCTTCGGCAGCCGAGCGGTACGGTCGCTATACGGATTCCTTCAGCATCCCCTCGTGGCGCCGCTGATGTTCGTGGGCATCATCTATTTCTGGCTCATTCCCGCTGTTCATTTCACGGCCATGCTGGATGTGAACCGTTATCGCATCATGAACTGGAGCATGGTGGTGGACGGGATGCTTTTTTGGTGGATCATGGTTGCCCCGCTAAGTGCGCAGGGACACGCCAAACTCCCGTACCTTACGCGTATTGTCATCCTTATTTTCGTGGCGCTGCTTCAGATTCCGCTGGGCGCATACATCACGTTTCGGGGGTCCATCATCTACAATGTCTATGGCATCTGCGGGCGCGCCTGGGCGATCAATCCGATGACCGATCAGCAGATCGGCGGCTTGCTGACCTGGATCCCGCCGGCGATGATGT
The DNA here is from genome assembly GCA_021785795.1 of Pseudomonadota bacterium. The sequence continues at coordinate 3,718 of JAJYEK010000193.1, read as the reverse complement.
GCGCGGTCAACATGCTGGTCATCCTGCGCTACATGCTGCACGAACAGGGTGGCAGGCCGAGTGCCGAATCCACGCTGGCCAATGCCGTGAACGTCTGAGCGGAGCGTGGCATGACATTGCGCATACAGTCGGAACGGATGAAGAAACGCGCGGACATCGGGGTGCTGGCCCGGTTCGGCCGCTACCTCATCGGTATGACGTTTGTGACCGGGCTGACGGCGCCCGCTGCCTGGCCTGTCACCCCTGCAGCGTCGACCACCGTGGTAACGCATGCGCGCATCCGCCTGCTGCCGGGGGACCTGCCGCTGGCGGGTTACTTCGACCTCGCGAACCAGGGAGTCCGGCCGGTGGTGCTGATCGCAGCGTCGAGCCCCGCCTTCCGCAAAGCAGAGATCCATCGCAGCATGGAAGAAGGCGGAATGTCGTCCATGGTTCCGGTCCGGCGCCTCGAAATCAGAGCCGGTGCGATTTTGCGATTCTCTCCCGGGGGGTACCATCTCATGCTGGTGCGACGAGTGAAGCCACTGAGGGTCGGCGATACGGTGCCGGTCACACTGAAGTTTACCGGCGCGGCACCGTTGCGGGTGATGTTCAGGGTAAATGGGGCTGACAGCGAATGACGCGCCCGAACTTCGACGCCCTGCGCCTGCGCCGATGGGCATTGCTGGGCTCGCTCGTGCTCCTGGTCTTTGTGGGAGCCTGCAGCAAACCGAAGCGCTGGATGCTCGACGACATTACGGGCCTCATGCCCGCGCTCAAGTTCAACCTGACGAATGACTCCGGCCGGGTGGTAGACGCTTCGGCCTACCGCGGCAAGGTGGTACTGCTGTATTTCGGTTATACCCATTGCCCTGACGTCTGTCCTGCCACCCTCGCCAAACTGGGGGAGGCCATCCACGGCTTGGGGGCAGACGCCGCGGAGGTCCGCGTGCTGTTCGTCACGGTCGACCCGGCCCGCGACACGACGGCGGTGCTGCATCGCTACGTCCGCGCGTTCGGTCCGGAGTTCGTCGGACTGCGTGGTGGCGACGATGCGCTGGAAAAGTTGGCGAAGCGTTACCGCGTGGTCTATACCCGCGGAAAGCCCAATGTCCGCGGCAACTATGCGGTGTCCCACAGCAGTGCGGTGTTCATCTTCGACCGCCACGGCCGGGCGCGATTGATTGCCACGAATTCCGACTCCGTTGGCGCCATCAGCCACGATCTTCGTCTCCTGCTTGGCGTCGGCTGAGCCAAGGCCAAACTACCCCGATGGGGCGGCGCTTTTCATTGTGTCCGCGGCAGCAGCCAAAGACCGGAGGTCGCAATTTGCGACCTCAGACGCCGGGCGCGGCGGGCGGCGGTATCTGCCCTATGTCTTCACTGAGCACGGGGCAATCATGGCGGCCGCGGTACTGAACACGCCGCGCGCGGTCGAGATGAGTCTTTACGTCGTGCGCACGTTCGTGCGGTTGCGCGAGATGCTCGCCTCCAACAAGGAACTTAAGCGCAAGCTGGATGAGCTGGAACGCCGGCTCGGCGCGCACGATCAGGCGATCGCGAGCATTCTTTCTGCCATCCGCGAGTTGATGGTCCCGCCCGAGGTCCCGAAGAAACGGAAGATCGGGTTTATTCAGAACGAGGATTGAGACAAGGGGTTGTCGCAGCCCGGGTTGTCATGATGCGTCGGGTGTGGGGCGGATGGGGTCTTTACTTCTTAGCAATGTAGGTCCAATACGCAGTCACCCAGATAGCGCCCCATACTCCAAGGATGGCCGCAACCAACAGCGCGAGCATCCAGTCTTTGTCCTTGAAGAGGGCAATGACTTCGAGTCCCATGAGCACGAGGGCGATACCGACCCGGCTCTTGATCACCGCCCGCCAATACTCGGATACCACGACGTCCTCCTTAGGAGACCGGCAACGAGAGCTACCGCTTCAAGAACAGCACCATCAAAACCGAAAAGGGGGGAAAGACTAAGAAACTACCCAAAGCTTGAGCCATACTGGCTCACATAGATGGGTCAAATTTCAATGCAAAACCCGGGCCAGTGTTAGCTGCAACTCAACAACCCCGTCCCTGGATCATAGTAGCGGTTCCAGTTATCGGAGAGCCCCGTCTCGGAATCGTAGGTCTGGCCCGGATACCGGAGTGTCACATCCAACGGGCTCGGTGGGCCGAGCGGGGTATTCCCGAAGACCCCCTCCTAGAGCCAGACGATGGTCCCAGTGGGGTTGGTGGCCAACCTTGGGATGTTGTCATAATCGGTGTACAGATACGTGACCGTTTCCGTTCCGAGGGAATGGTCGTGGTGCCGGTCACTTTGGAGAGCCGGTTGCCGTTGGCATCGTACGAGACTTTGAGGTTACGCGGCCTTTTTCACCTTCACGGCCACATGCCGGCCGACGCGCGCCAGCATGTTCACAAGGGCGTCCAAGCTGAATTTCTCAATGCGCCCGCGCAGCAGGTCGTTGAGGCGTGGCTGCGTGAGCCCCAGATGTTTCGCGGCCTGGACCTGGGTATCGCCACTGGCTTCCACGTAACGCTGGATGGCGATCATCAATTCCGCACGCACGCGCATGCTGGCAGCTGCACCGGGTGTATCTTCGATGGCATCCCATACACTTGCATAGGTCTGTTTCTTCATTGCTCTTTCCTCAGCGCCTTGTAGCGCGTCGTCGCCAGACTCAAATCGGCCTTGGCGGTTTTCTGGGTCTTTTTCTGGAAAGCGTGCAGCACATAGACAGCTTCCGGAAGCGTGGCGACATACAGCACCCGAAAGATCCCGCTTTCGACACGCACCCGGACCTCGGTGACACCGGGGCCGATAGTCTTCATCGGTTTCCAGCTCTCTGGTAAGAGTCCGCGTTGCACGCGATCCAGTTGTAACCCCGACTCCCGGCGTGCCTCGTGCGGGAAAGCGCGCAGCGCTCCGAGAGAATCACCGAGAAAGGTGATGGGCTTCATCAATTAATTATATCAGTGATGATATAAACTGCAACCCGTGCCTGGCTTGAGGCTCAGAAGCGTCCCATCCAGAGTGCACCGAAATGGTGTTCCCTCAGTACATAGGAGGAATCATGCCACGTCCTGCAATCAGAGTAGTACCAACGGAACCATGGACCATATCCCATGGGACAAAGACCGTCTGATCGGGCCGAAACCACCCCTCAAGCTTCGGGAGATCTGGGCCATCCGTATCAGGCTACAACTTGCCAAAAGTACCCGCGATCTGGCCCTGTTCAATCTGGCCATCGACAGCAAGCTCCGAGGTTGTGACCTGATCAAGCTCAAGGTTCAACAACTCAAATCGGCAAAAAAATAGGCCTAGCAAGCCGCTAAGCCTTTGTTTTTATGGTGGAGCGGCGGGGGATCGAACCCCGGACCTTCGCATTGCGAACGCGACGCTCTCCCAGCTGAGCTACCGCCCCATGGAAACACCCTGCTTCTCTTCCTGCTGCTGCCAGACAGCCAGCGCGGGCCGCGAAATTGTACCTGCTTTGCAGCGAACGCGGAAGCTCAAGCTCACTGCCAGCCCATGCAGTCACTGCCTGCCGATGGGCCTCGGGCGGCGCCTGCCGCGTGCAGAAGTACTCGGGTGGCGTGGGGTTCGGCGGGCTATCGAGGTGCAGGAATTCCACCGGCCGGTGTGCCGGGATCCTTTGAACTATCGTCACTAAACCCCCGCATATGGTTAGTTTTTTCCCGGCAGGTGGATATAATGGGGCCCATGAGTAC
>JAJYEK010000192.1 GCA_021785795.1 Pseudomonadota bacterium | reverse complement strand
TGGTCGATTGGTGCTTGTGCTCAGACCGGGTTATTCTAGCAGGCCAGTCCCCGTTTCCTGAATGTCCGTCGGCTGGCTGGAACCAAATGGAAACAGCTCTCACCTCCCGGAATGATCTCTAAGGCCGGCTAGCGCACGATCTCCAACCGTCCGGATGGCCCGTAGCAATTATCCCAGGTGCCCGCGGCCCTTACCGGGTGCTCAAGCCAGCCCGGCTGGCAGAAATCCCCCTGTTCACCGTCCCTCTGGATCCAATGGATAGATAAGCCTGACTCCTGCGAATTTTCAAGCCGCGAGAGTGGGGATCCCTGCGGGATGGTCCTGGCTGCAGTCTGCGGATGTCCCGTGGTATGCGCAGAGCTTACCGTATGCTCCCTCCCGATCCGTCCGCCCCAAGCCAGCGCTCCGATCTCTTTTCCTGCGTTGTGCATGTCCCCGGGATCGTGGGGTACGTCAGATTACTTATATACCTATTTTGATACATATTATCATAACCCGCAGACCGCTATCTCGACGCCGTCAGGTTCGGCCAGCTGTAATTCAACGTCAGGTAAACCGAGTTGGACTTTGCGGGCAGGGCGCCGCCTGAGACGTACTTGACCCAGATGTAATCATAACTTCCGCTGATTTTGAGGTTCCTGGTCCACAGCCATCGTAGCTCTGCGGAGGCGCTGAAATAGTCCCGGTTCAGTTCGGTCAGGTTGGTGCCGACCGCGCGGATGAGGTAGGCGTTGGTCGACGCTAGGCCCAGCCAGCGTTGCGATATCTGCCAGTTGTCACCGAGAGTGGCGGAATCGATCAGGACCTGGGTTCCGGCCCCGCTGGGAGAGACGGATCTTCCAAGATTGATGTTGACGGTGTTTGTTTTGAACTGCTTTTTCAGACTGGCATTGTAGATCGCGCCCGTGTTTTTGCTGAAAAATGTTCCGCCATAGCACACCCCGAATTCAACAAAAACGCACTGGGTCTCGGCGCTGCGTGTATTCTGTGCGCCCAAGGACAGGTTTCCTGAAAGTGTCTCGGAAAACTGGTGCGAAAGTCCGATCATGACGGTGGAAGTATTGGATTTCTCGTCGGTCCCCTCGACGTTCAGCGTCGGGACCTGGAAGTACGAGTAGCCCACGGCACCTGATATCTGATTGCGCTCACTGATCTGATCGGATAGCGTCAGGTTGACCGAATGCTGTCGGTAATTGTACAGCCCGACCTGTGCACCTTCCGTGTAGCTGACACCGTTGTACTGATAGCCGAGCTGGAGGCTCGCGTTCGGATTGATGGTCCAGGTCCAGGTCGGAGACAGGGTGCGTGTGATGCGCTGGGTCTGAACGTGGACCAGCCCGATATCCGGCACGAATGCGGTGCTCGTAAGGATGGACTCCTTGGCGTAAGTGCCATTGAGGCCCAGGGTGTTGAGTTCTGTCTGGTAATTGGACTGCAGATTCAGATACTGGTCGTTTGAATTGAGACCGCTCTGGCCGGAGTAATGGCTGCTCTGGTACTGGGCGCTGCCGGTCACGTTCCATGCCTCGCGTTGCGCGCTCAGGCTCAGGGCAGGGGTGAGAACGGTGCCGGCGACACCCGGTCCCGGGTTCGGGGTCAGCAAAATGTTGCTGTTGTAGAGTTCTTCGAGACTGACGGAGGGTGTCATGGACCACTCCGTCGATCTCGCAGCCGGAGCCGCAGCGAGCGCCGCAAGACAGGCCAGAACCGCCATGGCCCCGGGGCGAATCAGCGGCGGCATTGAATGGACGGGTCTAGGCGAGGAGCCGCCGGCGGAAGCGGCGCGTTGAGCCCATTGTTCGCAGACGGAACCCAGCTCGCGCCAGCGACCGGAAGCAACAGACTCGGGTTCCGAGCAGCCATGCCGCAAGCATCCATGGGGATCGCACCGCATCAGGCAACATGGTTTCCGCTAAGGCACAACCACCACGTCGCCCGCCTGCAGGACGATGTCCTGTCCGAGATCTTTGCCGGATTTGACCTCCGCATACTCGAATGGAATGGCCGTTTCCTTTCCGTTCACGCGGCGCAGAATCTCGATATCGTTTTCCGAAGCGTAGGGCGTCATGCCTCCCGCGAGGCTGAGCGCCTGCATCACATCCAGGTACCGGGTTGCGACGAATGCTCCTGCCTGCTTCACTTCACCAATCACGTATACCTGGTTTCCGTTGTCTTTCAGGACCGCCACCGTCACGACAGGGTCAGGCATGTATTTTGCCAGCCGAGTGATAATTTCCTGCCGGATCTGTGGCACGGTCCGGTCGGCAGCCTGGATTTCCCCTACCAGCGGGAATGAAATCGTACCGTCGGGCAGCACCAGCGACTTGACCTGGAGGTCCTTTTCCTTCCAGACGGAGATGGCCATGACGTCGCCTGGCTGGATAAGATAGCTGGTCGGGGCAACGGAATGGGCGGCGCGATCCACGGTCGATGGACCGAAAGCCGACGCCCCGATTGGCATCAGTGCACTCAGCGCAGCGATGATCAGCGCAACGATGCGGCGGTCGAACTTGGCTTTTTGCATACTGGTGGTCTTCTAGATGTAGGAAATCAGGATATTGTGGATTTGTTGGCCGGACACTGTCTGTCGTCAGTTTGCCAGTGCCAAAGCTTGCTGGATTGGAACAGATGTCCCGCAGACCGTCAAGCGGCGAGTACAGCTGACCCACAGTCGTTGCGGTAAACTCTGACAAGCTGTTTGCCCGCAGGGTCCGCGCGCGGCGTTTCACTGTGGACCGATTCCGTCAGAATCGGGCCGCTATTCTTGCTGCCGGATAGGTCGTGTCAGGCGATGCCGTGCCCTACGAGCCAGCTGTTTAACGGAACGGAAAGGTAGATAACGAATACCAGATTCGACAATGCATGCACCAGTGCGAGCAGCGTGACATCGCGGGTCCGCTGATAAAGCCAGCCGTAAAAGAGCGAAGGAACGAACACAAGAGTGCCGGCTACCCAGCCCCACGTGATCCCGTGCATGAAGCCAAAGAATACCGATACGGCAAGGTTGGCACGCCAGTCGTCGCCTGCCCGGACAAGCAGGTACGCGCGAAAAAACCATTCCTCGGGTATTGCGGCAGTCAGCAGCATCGCCGCGAAATATTGGCTGTGGTCCGGATACCGAAGCAAGAGAATCGCCGTGGACAGCAGGACTGCGGCCCATGCCGGTGCATGTTGCCGCAGCCGCGGCAGGAACGGAGGCGGACTCCAGGCCGGATCCGCCAGCGGGAAAAACAGCATGATTCCGTCCAGAACATAGACGCTGGCGTTGAGGCGGACCATGGCAGCCGCAACAAGGACTGCTGCGCCAAGCCACGGCATCAGCTTGCGGTAGGAAATGTTCACCCGGACTACGCGTCCCGCCCGCAGGTCAGGTAGGGATTGTTCAACTCGTTAGATCCCCCGGCCGGCATGCCTGCCGGCCGGGGATGTCATGTCAACGAAAAGCTCTGGTCTATATCACCCTTCCGGTTATGCTCAGGACCGACGCTTGCGGCGCCACCAGCCCAGCCAGCCGATGAAGCCCAGCAGAATAAACCAGTCACTGCGCTTGAAGAGATTGACCGGCGTGGGGCTCATCGTGCAACCGGCGACCTTGGTGTCATGTGCCTGGATCGGCGCAGACGCCGCAACCACGCAGGTATCACTGGCGTCCAGATTAAAATTGGCGCTGAAGCCGGTGAATGGTCCATTTACCATAGGAGTTCCGTTGATGCCGTTGCCGGTGCCGGGGGTAGACGCGAAGGTCCACGTCGTCGCGGGGTTCACCATATAACCCGCCGGTCCGCCCCACGCAGGACCGGTCCACAGCCCATTCGTGGACCCCGGGCCCGATTGCCATTGGGCGTGCTGGTTCCATACATCGGCCACGTAGATGTTGTCGTTGCCATGCCAGTCGAACAGCATGAGTGCGCCCAGCTGCCCGGCACCCACGTTCATGGTAAGCGGTGTGCCGGTTGTGTCGGCACAGTAGGGACTGCCCTGGCTGCTGTATGGGAAATCACCCGCATGCAGTTCTGCAATCGTGCATCCGGTATTGAAGGTGTATGAGCCGGGCCCGAACACGCGGATATCGTGGGCGGACCAGTCAAAGCCGAAAAACGGCTCCGGCGTGGCCGAGGCCAGGGTCATGTTGAAATCGGTACCGTTGACCGCAGTGTTGGTAGTTCCCGAATACGTATAAACCACGTCGTTCGTGCCTCCGAACGGCGTTCCAGTAGGCGTCAGCATCGTGAAGTTGCCGGCAGTGCCTGACGTAGGGGGAGGGCCGCCACCGGTACAGCTCGTCGATACAGGCACTGCTTTGGTGGTGAAGCTCCAGGTATAGGCCGAACTGAGTGCCAGGCCACCTGCGTTCAATGCGGCGGTCGAGACGTCGGCGGTGTAACCAGTACTGTAGGCGAGGGTGTTTGTTGGCGTAAAGGTGAAGACGGTTGCCGTCTGTCCCGACGTGCTGGGGCTTACCGTACCGGGGACGGCGCCGCTGCCCGTCTGGTTCAGGGTAAATGCCGTTGCGACGGTATTGTCCTCCATCGGCTCGCTGAAGGTGACCGTGATTGCCGTCGAAAGCGGATCAGCTGTGGTCGAACCATTGGTCGGCGACGTCGTGATCACGGATGGCGGCGCCGAAACACCGTTCTTGCTCGTCACCGTCATCTTTACAAAATCAAAGTTCGCATTGAAACCGACGAACGGCCCGGCAATCATGGGATTGCCCCCGATACCGGTCTGGGATGGACTATAGCCGGTCGGCACTGAAGTATCGGGCACCAGCGGCAGCCCACCGCTGGGGTTGAGCCCGGCGCAAGTCGAATTCGGCCAAGTACCGGTACAAGATGCGACCGGGGTCGTGTTCTGGGTGAGCGTTGCTACCGGCACGGGACCAATCGGGAACGTCCCGTTTTTGATGTAATTGCTGGCTGGGAGCGTGCCGACGCCTTGTACGACCGATCCCGGCGTGAGGGCAGACCCCATGGCACCAAAAAGACCGCTGGCATCCATTACGATGGATACTGGGATGCCGTTGTTGCCGCTCCAGTTGAACAGCATGTTGCCGAGCAACAGGTTTCCGGGCTGACAGCTTGACGGACTACTGGTTGTGCAGACTCCATTACCGATTGCCTGGAACGTGATCGCCTGGGCCACGGCGGGGCTTGTTCCGCTAAAGAATTGGAAAGGGGCGATCGTGCCACTCCCGGTTCCCGCTACAGTGTCATAGGTCATCGTCCCGGTAATGTCGGTACGTAAGCCACTCCAGGAATTACTGGAGGAGCTTGTGTTGGTAAGCGGAGTGCCGGTTGAGGTCAGCATCGTGAACTCGCCGGAGAAGCTGAACGTGTAGGTATCCGCATAGGCGCGCTCCGCCAGGGCACCGGCTCCGAGCGACAGCGTCAGCGCGGCTGCCAGCGCGCTCCTTTTAAACTTGGTGTATTTCGATGTACGCATGGTTCTGTCTCTCCTCTCCTCAAGCGTCTCCGGAGGACCGAAGTCCGCCGGGGCGTCTGTAGTGGTGACTCGGGTTCTATACTCAGAACTTGATTCCGTAGCTTATACCTAGTGCGTCCTGTTTCATGGCAATGGACGCATTGGTGCCGTTTACCACGGCACCTGAGGGCCCGAATGCCGTGGGGCCCTTGAGCGTGTAGGTGAAGGCGTGCTGGTAGCTCACGGTGACCTCGCCCTCCTTTCCGCCAAGATACTTCGTGAGGGCATCGTGCGTGATCCGCGTGAATCCGAAGGTCAGGTGGTACTCGGTGACGCCCGGCGCCAGCATGTTGAACAGGACCTGGTCAGCCGGTATGGGATTCTTGCCGTAGTTCACGCCCCAGCGCAGCGTGAGCCGGGGACTCCACTTGTAATCCATACCGAACTTGTAGACGGTCTGGTTGTTCCAACCGAATCCGAGACCCAGAGGACCGCCGAGTTCGCAGGGGGTCTTGTCGGTTCCCGGGCAAAGCGAGAAGAAGTCGGACGGATTCGCGGCATTCGGTCCCGGATCGCCGATTGCCGCAATGTCGTGGTAACGGATTTCCTCCACATCCATGGCGACGTCGACCTTCGGGGTGGCCTTGTAGGCGAAGCCTGCGGAGTAGTTCTCAGGAATGTCGAAGCTGCCGCTCTGGGCGAACAGATCCGAATACCTCTTGAAGCGGGTCATGTACACCTTGGACGAGTAGTTGAGGCCCAGGCTCAACCGGCGATGAAAGTACGTTCCCAGCCAGCCGAGCCGGAACCCGAGGCCGTAGGACCAGTCCGGACCTTTGTTCGTGAGATTGGATGCCTCGGGATTCGACGTGAAGCCGAGCCCGGCTGGTGCCGGACCAAAGGCCTGCAGACCGAAGGCGCGGAATACCTGAACCCCGACCGCGAGAGCGGCGCCAAAGCTGTTATGACGGTTCCACTTATATGCGATGCTCGGGAGGATCTGCATCTGCGTCAGTGATACGCCGGCCGGATTGCTCGCCCGTCCCTGGAAATTGAAAAAGTAGTTGGGCTGCTGCTGCTGGTAGCTCGTGCCGAGGCCAGCACCCACGACGGCAAAACCGGCGGCCCACTTCGAATTGAGCTGCATGACGCCGCCCATGTTGGGAATCAGGAAGATCTGGCCCTGGCTGCACTCATCGACTGGCAGGGTAGCGCTGTCGTGATAGATGCAACGGACCGGACGGAAC
>JAJYEK010000191.1 GCA_021785795.1 Pseudomonadota bacterium | reverse complement strand
GATTCCTGCTCAATCATCTGATCTCGGAGGAGTTGCCGGCTTCCGCGGACGGGACACATTTTTCCAACTCCGACCCGGTCACCGGCCAGGCTGGCTGGTACGACGTGCGGGTACGTGTGTACAAGGCTGCGCCCGGGGAGCCGCAGCAGAGCTACCCGCAGTTTGCACCCGTTGTGCCTCTGCCCGGCCTCGCGCAGCGGCGGCCGTGGCTTGGCTATTTCGCAGGCAAAGGAAAGCGGTCATGACGCAACTGGCGCTGGTTATCGACCTCAACGTATGCGTGGGCTGCCATGCCTGTGTCACCAGCTGCAAGGAATGGAACACTTCCGGGGCAGCTGGCTTCATGTCCGATGACCGGCCCTACGGCCCCGATCCCACGGGCACGTTCTTCAACCGCGTACAGACATTCGAGGTAGGAGAGTTTCCGCGCACCGAGACTGTCCATTTCCCGAAATCCTGCCTGCATTGCGAAGATCCGCCGTGTGTGCCGGTATGCCCTACCGGTGCAAGCTACAAGCGGCCCGAGGACGGAATCGTGCTCGTGGACTACAACAAGTGCATCGGCTGCAAGTACTGCTCCTGGGCCTGCCCGTACGGTGCGCGCGAAATCGACGAGCACCAGAAGGTTATGAAGAAGTGCACCCTGTGCGTCGATCGCATTTATGACCAGACCCTGCCGGAGACTGAGCGCAAGCCGGCGTGCGTGCTTGCCTGTCCGACCGGTGCGCGGCTGTTCGGTGACGTGCACAACCCTGACTCGCAGGTCTCGGTCGCGATCCGGGAGTCCGGGGGTTATGCGCTGATGCCTGAATGGGGCACAAAGCCGGCCAACCACTATCTCCCGAGGCGCAAGACACGCATGAAAATTCACGACGACGAGCTGGTTCGCGCTGCCAATCCGCTCAAAAAGGAAGCCAAGCTGCCCAAGCCTGCGCTTACCGATCCATCGCTGGACGACGTTACCAGCTGGTGATAACCCAAGGAAATCGCAAGTGACGGGTCCAGCCCGTCGTCTGCCATCGGAGTCGCTATGCGTCCGGCATTTTCAGTGGTATTTCTGACAACTCTTATCGGAGTGGGCCAGGGCCTGTTTTTCGCGTTGTTTGCGACCGAGGTCAGCGCCAGCATCGGCCTGCTGCCGGCCCAGAGTGCGGCCTTCTTCGGCCGTGGCAGCATGATTGCCGTGGGCTTTCTTGTCGCCGGACTGATCGCATCGTTCTTCCATCTGGGTCATCCGGAACGTGCCTGGCGCGCAGCCACGAAGTGGCGCACATCGTGGCTGGCGCGCGAGGTGATTGCGCTGCCGGTCGCGACCGGGGCCATCATGGTCTACGGAATGACGCATTACCTGCGCTGGGCCATTGTCCTGCCTGGCAGCCACAGCCCGCTCCCCGACGGACTGTCGCTCATTGTCGGAGCCGGGGCAGTCGCGGCGACTCTGGCACTGTTTTTATGCACCGGCATGATTTACGCCTGTATCCGGTTTCTCCAGGAGTGGGCGACATGGCTCACGGTGGTGAACTACATGCTCTTCGGGACGGCATCGGGGCTTGTTCTGGCCAGCGCCTACAGCGCTTACGAGTCGCCGCAGTTGGAGGCGTTTCTCGTGACCTGGGCGACCGTGATCACGACTGCGGCGCTCGTCACGCGTTCGGTCTCGCTCATCCGCAATGCCCGCATTCGCCACAAGTCCTCGCTGCAGACCGCCATCGGCGTGCGCCATGGCAGAATCGTGCAGACAGCACAGGGATTCATGGGCGGATCGTTCAATACCCGCGAATTCTTTCACGGCGCGAGCCCGATGCTGCTGCGCTCACTGAAATGGGTGTTCCTGCTGCTGGTCTTCCCGGTTCCCATGCTGCTGCTGTGGGAAGGCCTGCTGTCGCGGAGCCCGGCGCTGGCGCTGGCGGCATTTGTTGTGCAGTACGCGGGTCTGGTGGTGGAGCGCTGGTTCTTTTTTGCGCAGGCGAATCACCCGCAGAACCTGTATTACCAGGCCATTTCCTGACGCCGCACGCCGCGACGTCCCGGGTGTCATGTTCAGGATGTGCCGCGACGCGGTGCGGTGGTGCGGCTGACGCCGCCGGTCAGCACCTCCTCCAGCGGGCGCGGATTGGCGATCTCGCTGCCCTGGATGTAGTCGATGCCTATCCGCTGCAGCGCAGCCACGACATTGTGGTTTTCGACGAATTCCGCGATCGTGCGGACCCCGGCCGCGTGGACTATGTGGTTGGTCGCCTCGACCATCGAACGGCCAAATGCGTCGTGTGCGATGTCCTTGACGAGGCTGCGGTTCAGCTTGAGGTAATCCAATTTCAGTCCTTTGAGGAAAGCAAAAGAATTGAGGGTGCTTCCGAAGTTGTCCAGGACGAAGCTGCAGCCCAGGTCATGCAGTGCCGTAATCATGTGCATGATTTGGTCGGGATTTGACATGACTGCCGCTTCGCTTATTTCAAAGCATACGCAGCCGGGCGCAACGCCGCTCGATTGGAATTCGTTAGTAACGAAATTGAAAAAGCGGTCATCGCACAGCGACTGCCCGGAGATGTTGACGGCGAATTTCCAGTCGTCGCCACAATTGCCGGACCGCAGGGCGTTGAGCGTAGCGCGCACAACCCAGCGGTCGATTTGTGGCATGAGATTATAGCGTTCGGCTGCCGGAACGAAGACAACGGGCGGAATGAGGCCGCCGCTGTCATCCTCCAGTCTGAGCAGCACCTCATAGTACTCAACCGGCCCGCTCTCCTGTGCCACCGCGACCACCGGCTGACAGAACAGCCGGAACCGGTTCTGTTCCATGGCGCGCTGCAGTCGTGATACCCAGCGCATTTCGGAATGGCGCTGGCGCAGCGCGTTGTCTCCGGAACGATAGGCGTGTACCCGGTTGCGCCCGGCGTCCTTGGCGGCGTAGCAGGCAACATCGGCGGCGCTCATGATCTCGGCGATCGTGGAGGCATCCGCCGATACCGGCACCACTCCGATGCTGACTCCGACATCGAAACTGTGGTCCTGCCAGGTGAAGCGCAGGTCATGCGCGCTGTGCAACAGATCTTCGGCGATGCGCATTGCAAGATCCAGATCGCAGTGCCTGAGCAGTATTCCGAACTCGTCGCCGCCGAGCCGCGCGATCACGTCGGAATCGCGCGTACCTTCGCGCAGAGTCGTACTGACCCGGCGCAGCAGCTCGTCGCCTGCGGCGTGTCCGCAGGTGTCGTTGACAACCTTGAACTGATCCATATCGAGAAAGCACAGGGCGTGCCCCCGTTCTTCAACCTTTACTTCGTCCAGGGCGAGTTGCAGTTGCCTTTCGAATTCGCGGCGATTGAACAGCCCGGTAAGCGCATCGTGGGTTGCTTGGTAGGACAGCTGGCGCGCCATACGGCGTACGTGCCCGACGTCGTGAAACACCATGATCGCGCCAACCCGGTCGCCATTGCGGTTGTGGATGGGTGCCGCCGACGGAGCGACGTCGATCTCCCGCCCGTCGGGGCACAGCATGATCACGTGATCTATGAGACCGACTACAGCGCCTTCGCGCAGACATCGTTCCACCGGCCCCTCAATGGGTTTACGCGTCTCCTCGTCGATCAGCCTCAGCAGTTCGCCGAGTGGCTGCCCGGTCGCGTCCGACAGGTTGAGACCGGTCAAGGATTCCGCCACCGGGTTCATGTACTCCACCACCGCGTGTCCGTCGGTCGTAATGACCGCATCGCCGATGGAATGCAGGGTCACCTCGGCACGTTCCTTTTCTGCGAAAAGCGCCGACTCGGACTGCTGGACGTCTGCCAGTGCTTCGCGCAATGCCTGTTGCTGGGATGCGCTGAAGTCGAGCGCCCGGTTTATGAATCCGGCCAGGAATCCGAACTCGTCATCGCGCATTTCGTCGAACCGAGTCGAGGTTTCGCCGCTTACGAAAGCGCGGGCGGCTGCGACCATGCGCTCGAACGGCAGTGACAGGAAGCGCCTCAGTACCGACTGCAATACCAGACCGAATGCCAGAATGATCGCTCCCATGAAAATCAGTATGCGCCGCCGCGCGGCCGCCACCGCGCCGGTGATCGCCGGTTCGTATATTGTGGCAAAGGCGTTTTCCGTCCGGCTCGCGCCGTGTCCGGCAGCGTATCGGATCAAGCGCGGCAGCATAGTCAGTCCAGTACCGGTATCCCCGGTTTGCACCGATTCGGTGGCGATGTGGATGCGGGCACCGGCAATGCCGGTCTCACGCCGCAGCTGCCGCGCCACGATCTGCAGTTGTGCCGCTGGAGGGCGGGGTTGATGAATCAAATATTGCTGCAGGGCATAGGCAAAGTGGTCCGCACGCGCTTGTTCACGGAAGACGATGTTCCGTTCCTGGCCGTGCAGCAGGACTAGCGCGACCGAGATGCCCACGAGGATCATGCCCCAGAAAACGATGCCCATGATCTTCATAGGCAGCGTGGAGCCCCGGATACCGCGGGAGATGGCGGCCGGGTAGTCGAAATCCGTCATTTCAGCCCGACCCACCTGAAACACATGACCAGGGGGCAGATTCCACTCAGCCCAGCTCCGAAAAACGCGAAGCCAATGAACCACGGCAGGAACCACAGCTGCCTGGCAAACAAGACGCTACCCAAGGCGAGGACTGCTGCGGTAAGCAGGGACAATGCCCGTTCCGCCTCGAAATCAACCCTGGCCGTCCCCGGCGCGGCGTCGGGGCGTACGCTTTCCGAATGTGGCCGCGGGCCGGGCCGCAGATGCATCGTGAGGCGGGAGATGCGCCATGGCGTCACGCCCTGGAAAACGGACAGTGCGATCAGACCGTAAACGACATAATGCAAGTCGCAATACAGTGCGATCAGCAAAACCGATGCGAAGACGATACGAAAAGTGCGTTCGGTCATGAAAACTCTATCCCGGCAGGACGCCGCGCCGATTTGGCGTAGGGCCCAGGCGCGGCAGTTGCAGCGATTGCCTAAGGTTGTCGCCGATGCCTTGTTATCGACTCTTCCCCAACAACACAGGGGTTTTGCCGACATCATTGCAATAACCATGCCGGGGATCCGGGAAACCCGCCGCATTTCGGCTGGCTATGTGTAGGAGGTAGGGGGCGCCGAGGGTGTCGACAGGCTGAAAACTTTCGCGCGATCCGGTAAAGTCGCCGTTTTTGGGCAGCACACGACCCGCTTGCGGTCGTCCATTGGCAGCAGGACTGAGGAAACCCCATGCTTGATTACAAGATTGCCCCGTCGATCCTGTCGGCGGACTTTGCCCGGCTCGGCGAAGAAGTTACCACGGTGCTGGCAGCCGGTGCCGATATTGTCCATTTCGACGTCATGGACAACCACTATGTGCCCAATCTGACGATCGGGCCGCTGGTATGCGAGGCACTGCGCAAGCACGGGGTCAAGGCCGACATCGATGTTCATCTGATGGTCAAGCCGGTCGATCGTATCATCCCGGATTTTGCCAAGGCCGGCGCCACCTACATCACCTTCCATCCGGAAGGAACCGAACATATTGACCGCTCGCTGCAGCTGGTGCGGGATTCGGGCTGCAAGTCCGGCCTCGTATTCAACCCGGCGACACCGCTCGATTACCTCAGGTATGTCCTCGACAAAATCGACATGGTCCTGCTGATGTCGGTCAATCCGGGATTCGGCGGCCAGAGCTTCATCCATTCCAGCCTGGGCAAACTGCGGGAAGCGCGGCGCATCATTGACGACAGCGGCCGCAGCATCCGGCTCGAAATAGACGGAGGGGTGAAGGTCGACAATATCCGCGAAATCGCCGCAGCCGGCGCCGACACCTTTGTTGCCGGTTCGGCCATATTCAGTACCCCCGACTACAAGGCGACCATCGCAAAGATGCGCGCAGAACTGGCCAAGGCGAAATGAGCTCTACGTACCCGCGTCCTGAAGGCGCACAGTTCCCGCTCGAAGTCAGCATGGTGATGATCGACCTCGACGGGACCCTGGTTCATACCGCGCCGGATCTGGCAACGGCGGCGAACCGTATGCTTGCCGAACTCGGCCTGCCCGTGCACGACATGGCTGCCGTGGCGTCCTGGATCGGGAACGGCGTGCCGCGTTTAGTGAAACGGGCGCTGACCGGGGAAATGGAAGCCGAGCCGGATCCGGTTCTGTTCGAGAAGGCCTACGCGCTTTACCAGAAGCATTACGCCGCCTGCCTTTCACAGCAGAGCCGACCATTTCCGGGTGTGGTTGAAGGGCTCGAACAGCTTAAGGAAATGGGGTTCGAACTCGCCTGCATCACCAACAAGGCGCAGGCGTTTACCGATCCGCTGCTGCGCGATCTGCGGTTGCGGGATTACTTCGGGCTCGTTCTCAGCGGAGACAGCCTGTTGCGCAAGAAACCCGACCCGTTGCCTCTGCAGCACGCCTGCGCTCACTTCGGCATTCGCCCTGAGCAAGGCGTTCTGGTAGGCGATTCGCAAAGCGACGTGCAGGCGGCTCGTGCTGCGCAGATGTCTGTTATTTGCGTTGCGTATGGGTATAATCACGGGCATGACATACGCGAGTCCGGGCCGGACGCAGTGATCGACTCGCTAGCAGAGTTACCCCACTACCTGAGGCGGTGCCCGTGAAGGGTGCGCGACCACCGGATTTGGCCATATCACGCATGACAGAGAAGTGGATGCAGCTGCCGGAACGATGGTACAGACGTTCCGTTGTG
>JAJYEK010000190.1 GCA_021785795.1 Pseudomonadota bacterium | reverse complement strand
GGCGGAAGCGGCGCATCGCCATAGCGCTCGCGAAACAGATTATAGGCATAGTCGATGACCGCGTGAGCCGTCATCGAACCGTCAGCTTCACGCAAGCGGCGACTGTATTCAAGCGCGTACACCGGCTCCAGTCCGCTGGACACATTGTTCGCAAGTAGACTGATCGTACCGGTCGGCGCGATCGCCGTGAGATGACTGTTGCGGATACCATGACGGCGGATACCCTCTCGAATGTCCTCGGGCAGCGTCCGGATGAATGGTCCATCCAGATAGCGGTCGGGCTCAAACCACGGAAACGGCCCCTTCTCGCGCGCAAGCTCGATCGAGGCACGATAGGCCCGATGACAGATTGTACGCATCACTTCGCCGGCAAGCGTCAGCGACTGGGCACTGCCATAGGGAATATCCAGCATGATCAGCGCATCTGCCAGTCCGGTGAACCCGAGCCCGATGCGCCGCTCGCTGCGTTCGGTGTGTTCCTGCTTCTGCAAAGGAAAGTGCGAGATGTCGGCAACATTGTCGAGCATGCGCGTTGCCACCTCTGCCGTATCACCGATGGCGTGCAAGTCCAGTTTTGACCGGTCGGTAAATGCGCCTGTGATGAACTTCGTAAGATTGATCGAACCGAGATCGCAAGCGCCGTACGGCGGCAGAGGAATCTCCCCGCATGGATTCGTGGCACTGATCCGCTCGCGATACCACAGATTGTTCATGCGGTTCACGCGGTCGATGAAGATCACGCCCGGCTCGGCATAATCGTAGGTTGCGCGCATGATCTTGTTCCACAACTCGCGCGCGGAGATCCGGCGGTACACGCGACAGGGTTGCGGCGCGCCAGCACCCGACCACAGGCGCTCGACGGTCTCGGCACCGGTGGCTTCCTCACCACGGCGGACCGGAAAAACCAGCGGCCACGGCTCGTCAGACCGAGCAGCGCGCACAAAATCGTCGCTGACCAGGACCGAGAGATTAAAATGGCGCAGCTGCGCCGGATCACGCTTGGCGGAAACGAACTCCTCGATGTCCGGATGGTCGCATCGCAGTGTCGCCATCATTGCGCCACGGCGTGCACCTGTAGACAGAATCGTGCTGCACATGCTGTCCCATATCTGCATGAACGAAACCGGGCCGGATGCGATCATGCCTACGCTTTGGGCGATGTCGCCGCGCGGGCGCAGCGTTGAGAAGTCGTATCCTATGCCGCCGCCCTGCTGCATGGTGAGCGCCCCTTCCTTGAGCGCATCGAAAATGCCGTCGAGCGAATCCTCGATCTCCCCCATGACGAAACAATTGAACAGGGTGACCCGGTGCCCGGTGCCGGCGCCGGCCTGGATCCTCCCTCCCGGCAAAAAGCGAAAGCCCCTGAGCACCCCGTAGAATTTATGCAGCCACTGCTCCGAATCGGTTTTTTCGGCCACCGACAGGGCGTGCGCGATGCGCCGCCAGCTATCTTCAATCGTGACGTCGCGAATTTCGCCGCGTTCACGGTATCGATACTTGCTGTCCCAGATGTCGCGCGATATGCGCGCCTGGAAATAATCCGTGACCATAGCCGCCACCCGATCAGGCCCGATGAAACGTCACGATAGCGGTATCGCACTAGGCGTTTCTGACGACCAGTGTTCCCCGGTACATCTTCATTTGACAGGTAAACTCATATTCTCCGGGCCGCTCCGGAACGATGGTCAGATCCACAGGCTGGCCCAGTGGCAGATCCCGAACCGTATTGAACCCGTCGAATACCACCTTTTCTGCGCAGGGGCTAGGGTCCTTGCGCAGAAAGCGTAGGGTGACAGGACGCCCGGCCGGCACTTCGATGCGTGCGGGTGTATAGACGCCATCGGCCACGACGATGTCTATCGGTGTGTCGGCGCTGGCTTGCCGAGCCCGTGGCCGCGAGAGCCAGAACCACCACACGATCAGGCCGATGACTGCTGCGCCGCCTAGGTTGACGGCGAGATGGTTCATGGTCGCCTTTCCCCGGACACAAACCACCGCAGGCGGTTTGCATTGGATACGACGGTGAATGAGGACATCGCCATCGCGCCGCCCGCTATCATGGGATTGAGCAGCAGGTGGAACAAAGGATACAGCGCTCCAGCAGCTATGGGTATCCCGAGACTGTTGTAGACGAAAGATCCGAAAAGGTTCTGTTTGATGTTGCGGACCGTTGCCTTCGATATCGCGATGGCGTCAGCAACACCATGCAGCGAACCCCGCATGAGAGTAACGTCTGCGCTTTCAATCGCCACGTCGGTGCCGGTGCCTATGGCAAAACCCACGTCGGCACGCGCCAGGGCGGGTGCGTCGTTAATGCCGTCGCCAACCATCCCCACAATCTCGCCGCGCGCCTGTAATGCCGCAACCTGCTCCGACTTTTCCGCCGGCAGTACCTCCGCAAGCACTTCGTCGATACCAACCTGCCCGGCAACCGCCTGAGCCGTAACCCTGTTGTCGCCGGTAAGCATCACCACTCTTAGGCCGGCGGCATGCAGACGGGAGATCGCGTCGCGCGAATCAGGCTTTACCGGGTCGGAAACCGACACGATCCCCGCGATCGTTCCGTCTAGAGCAAGATACATTGGCGTTTCGGCGCGCGCCGCCATGGTTGCCGCGTCGCGCCCAAGGCTCCCCAGATCGATTCCATTGCCACGCATGAGCCCTTCGTTGCCAAGCAGCACCTGGTGGCCGGCAGCTCCTCCGGGTGCTTGGACTTGCCGTAATCCGGCTGCCTCCTGAATCTGCTGCACCCCGCCCGGCAATAGGGCACGTACACCTTTCCCGGGGATCGCTTCGAACCCGGTCAGACCCAGGAGCACGATTCCGCGCGCGGCGGCCGCCTCGATCAAAGCTTCCGCCAGAGGATGCTCGGACCCGGCCTCGAGGCTTGCCGCAAGCTGCAACAGGCGGGTCTCGTCCCACCCGGGCGCGGGAAGCAGGGAGGCTACCGCGGGACGACCGGCAGTGACCGTACCGGTTTTGTCCAATACCACTGTCGTTAGCCGCCCCGCCTGCTGCAGGGCATCTCCTTTGCGGATCAGAATGCCGTACTCGGCGGCCTTTCCGACACCGACCATTATCGAGATCGGCGTAGCAAGGCCGAGCGCGCACGGACATGCGATGATCAGAACGGTCATGGTCGCTACCAGCGCGTAGCTCAGCACCGGGCTGGGGCCCAGGTTGAACCAAACCAGGAAGGTGACGACCGCGACGATCAGCACGCTCGGCACAAATACTGAAGAGACCCGGTCGGCCAGCCGGCCGATCGCCGGCTTAGAATTTTGCGCTTGACGCACCATCTCGATGATGTGCGCAAGTACCGTATCCTTGCCGATGCGCTTAGCTTGGAAAAGGAAGGTGCCGGACTTGTTGAGTGTCCCGCCCACGACCTCATCCCCCGCCTTCTTTGCCGCCGGCAGCGGCTCGCCGGTCAGCATCGACTCATCAACTGTGGAGTGGCCGTCGATGATGATTCCGTCCACCGCGATCTTCTCTCCGGGGCGCACCCGCAGTGTCTCCTGCAGGCCGACCTCTCCGATCGGAATATCGATCTCCCGTCCGTCCCGTACCACGCGTGCCGTCTTGGGCTGCAGACCGATCAGTCGCTTGATCGCCTCCGAGGTTTTTCCACGCGCGCGCATCTCCAGGGCCGAACCGAGATTTATGAGCGCGATTATGATCGCCGCTGCCTCGAAGTAGGCATGTTGAGCGAGTACGGGAACCAGCCCGGGAAATACGGTAACCGCAATTGAGTATACCCACGCCGCGCCCGTGCCAAGGGCGACGAGCGTATCCATATTGGCGTTGTGCGTCCAGAACGCCTTCCACGCACCCTTGAAGAAATGGCCGCCGGAATAGAACAGGACGAACAGCGTTGCACCACCCGCGAGCAGCCAGAACACCTGCCCCGATGGCGTCGAAAGCGCCGGCAACCAGCCAAGCGGCCCGCCCAGCATGAGCGGCACTCCGACCACGGCGGCCACGGCGGTCTTGCGTAACAGGCGGCGGTAATGGGCCATTTCCGCCGCCTCCTTCTGCGCCTCGTCCTCGGCACCACGCAGCTCGGCCGCCTCGTAACCCGCCTGCGTCACCGCCGCAATCAGCGCCTCAGCTGGTGCACTGCCGGTCACGGAAGCGGTGTGTTCAGCGAAGTTGACCGTTGCTTCTGACACGCCCGGCACCGCCCGCAGCGTGTTTTCGACGGTCGCCACACAGCCGGCGCAACTCATGCCCCCGATGGACAACCGCAGCGACGTCGCCGTTTCACTCATGCACCAAACTCCGATCCACGCCGATGGCCCGAAAACCCCGCATCCGCATCTCGGCGATTATTATCGCCGCATGGCGGGTACGATGACAAACCGCGCGGCCGGGGATGTTTGTTGAGACCGACTCAAGCTAATCCTTCCTAACCTGTCAGGATGAATGGACACAATTTCCGTATATCATCGGCTGCCGCACATACAACTGTTGGAATTGGGGGCGCTCGTCCGCAAAACCAAGTCATGCCAATGCGATGCCGCGCCAGGCGGCTCCCCGGCCCTGGCGGCTGGGCGGAAGTTGACCCGGGTCATGGCAAGCCGCCTGGGCAATTTCTAACCTGTATGCCTTGCAGCCGTGGCCAATGCGGGAAGCGAACATGAACCGTCAGTCTCGCGACCGTGAACATATGCTGGCCGCCTTGAGCAATGCGGGAGCCTATCCGCATCCGGCGGACGAGCTTGTGCATCTGCACACCCATATTTCCGATGTATTTCTCGCCGGCGCCTATGCGTACAAGGTCAAGAAGCCGGTCGAACTAGGATTTCTCGACTTCACAGCGCTGTCCAGTCGCCGACAGGCCTGTGAGGACGAGGTGCGCTTGAACAGGCGGCTCGCACCCCAGATCTATCTGGGCGTAGTGCCCATACAAGCCGTCGGCGGCAACTTCAAGGTGGGCAGCGGGTCGGACAACGGTGGCGCCGAGGTTGCTGACTACGCGGTAAAGATGGTGCGAATGCCCCAAGAGGGAATGCTCGATCGGCTTGCCGCGGCCGGCAAGCTTGACCGTGATCAGATGCGCGACGTCGCTCGTCAGCTGGCACGCTTCCATGGCCTGGCCGAACACGGACCCCATATCGACCTCTACGGCAGCCTGGACAACATCGCCGATCACGTACGGCAGAACTTTGCACAGACCGAGCCGTACATCGGTCGCAGCATCACGCGTTCGCAGTTTGAACGCATCCGAAGCTACACACAGGACTTCATGCACACCAACGCCGCATTGTTCTCTGCGCGAGTCTCTGCCGGCCGCATTGTTGACGGGCATGGTGATCTGCACCTCAGAAATATGTGCCTTTACGGTGATGCGGTCGTTATCTTCGACTGTATTGAATTCAGCCAGCGGTTCCGGGCCGGCGACGTCATCGGAGATATCGCGTTTCTCACAATGGACCTGGACGCGCGCAACCTTCCGCGTCTTGGAAACTGCTTTTTGAACGAGTATTTGCAGCGAACGGACGACTATGCCGGTCTGGCCGCGCTCGATTTCTATCAGACATACCGCGCCTGTGTGCGCGGAAAAGTCGCGTCGTTTCTTCTGGACAGCGCCAGCAGCGAGGCGCAGCGACTTGCGGCTGCAAACGAGGCCTCGCACTATTTCAATCTGGCCCGTGAATACACCACCGGACGTGCAGGCGGCCTGCTCATCACTTGCGGCCCGAGCGCCAGCGGAAAGACCACCATCGCACGCCAGACGGCCGAAGCCGTCGGAGGAATCACGGTTCGTTCGGACGCCGTACGCAAGCACCTGGCGGGCCTACAGCTGGAGCAACACCAGGCCACATCCTATGCGCGTGGGATATACAGCACCGAGATGACCGAGCAGACCTACAAGACGCTTCTGAAGAATGCGCGCGAGATCGTCAGCTCCGGACGCTGGGCAATCCTGGATGCAACCTTCCTGCGACGCGCGTACCGTCTGCAAGCCGCGGCGCTCGCGCGCTCGCTCGGAACCGCGTTCGGGATCATCTTTTGCTGCACACCGCGTTCCGAACTGGAGCGGCGCCTGGACCTGCGCTCGCGCACGCAGGAGGACATCTCGGATGCCACACATGCCGTATTACACCAACAGCTGCAGAACTTCGAGGCACCGCAACGCGATGAAGCGGAAATGTTCTGCTGGACCGGAACCGAGGATCCGGCCCCATGGATCAGGCAGCTGGCGCGTGCCAGCTGAACGCTATCGTCGGTTGACCGACGCGGGATAGCCCACCTGCTTCAGTGCCTGGATAACAGCTCCCGGATCAGCATCACCCTTCACGACGGCCGATTTTCCGGAAAGATCTACCTTGACATCCGTCACGCCTGCAACAGACCGGATAGCCGCCGTAGCCCTGGCAGTACAACCATCGCATTTCATGCCATTGACGTCGAATCGCGTTTCGCGGTCACTCATAGCCTGAAAAATCCTCCATCGCTCTTCCACCACCCGGTTCGTACAGAACGTCACTACGTCAAATCACGCCTTTTCTGTTCAAACTCCTCGCGTTCGATCTCCCCCCGGGCATAACGCTCCCTAAGAATGTCAAGCGCATCCTTCTGCCGTGGCACCTCGCTACGAGGCGAGGCACCGATGAGCCATTTCATCAGCCCCACGACCGCCAGGATGATCGCCAGCCAGAACAGAATCATGAATAACCAGCCCATACCCCACCAGGCGCCGTACCCCATCATGTTTCCCCAGCCCCAGTTGTACATTGTGATCCTCCCTCAGTCTCGACACTGCCGCCCCGTCACGCTGCATCGGTTCCACAGGCCAATGCAGGACCACCGACAGCGCACGGTCCGCTACGGCCGGACTCCTCCCGGACCACCGCCAAGGTAGCCT
>JAJYEK010000189.1 GCA_021785795.1 Pseudomonadota bacterium | reverse complement strand
GCGTTGCGGGACGGATTCCCATAATCGGGGTCGGCGGAATCAGCGACGCTGATGATGCCTGGGAAAAAATTCTCGCCGGTGCTGATCTGCTGCAGATCTACACTGCCCTGATCTACCGTGGCCCGATCGTGGTACGCAACATCGTCTCCGGCATCCGCGCACGGCTGGTGGCGCTGGGCGTTGAGACCTTCGCCCAGGCGCGGGCCGCACACGCGCATCCCCCGGGCGCGAGCGGGCACAGTGCGACGGCAGGTTGAAACCTGGATTCCCGGTGCGGTGATATGATCCCGGTGTGGCATCGGGGTCGCGGTGAACGTCGGCAAGCAGAACCAGGCTCGCTGCAATCTGCGTACCGTGCAGCGCCGGATTCCGCATCCGTTGCGCCCCGGCACCGGTCTTGCAGCAGAACAACAGGAGGTCAGCCGTGCCCTATCTCAGAATACAGACGAACCGTCCGGTCGATGACGCCGAGAAGAAGAATCTCGCACAACTTGCATCCGCACTTGTGGCGCGCGAACTCGGCAAGCCCGAGAGCTACGTCATGATCGCGTTTGCGCCGCAACAGCCCATGCTTTTCGGGGGCAACGATGCGCCCTGCGCGTACCTTGAGCTGAAATCCATCGGACTCCCGGCGGCACGGGTCCAGGCACTTTCACAAGCACTGTGCCAGCTTCTTGACGATGCGCTGAAAATTCCGCCGGCGCGCGTGTACATCGAGTTCAGCGACGCCAAGGCATCGCTTTGGGGCTGGGATGGTGCTACGTTCTGAACGGGCACGTTGCCCATGGGCCGCGTGATCCGGATGCCACCACGATGCGGCTCGCGACAGAACCGGATCCTCTGCGGCAGATATTCCAGCGCGCCATTGCGCGACGCGGACAGCAATCGGAAGTTGTCTTCTCCGCCCTGGGTCGTGCCTGGCGCATGGCCAGACCGTGGGCACGGCCCCAGCCGCCTGCCGCGCGAACGTACCTACCCCATTTTGTCCTTTCGCGTAACGGCGGGACCCGCTGGACACCGGGCCCAGGGAATCCAGCAGGGCCTGGCGGGCACGCGTCGTGCGGACATCCGATAGAAATGAAATCGTCTCTCCCCAAGGAGGGAAGGAGGCCAAGGCCAGTCGACTTTTGGCTGACGTCAAACAGTCATTTCGCGGGTTTGGCTGCGGGCAGCATGTTGACACATCGCCCGCCTTCCGGGATCACCATCCAGATGGCGTAGCCTGCGGCGCCGTGACTCGTTTGGCGGTCTGCATGCGGCCATGCTGCTACACTTGTCGAAGGGCAGGCGACGCCGGACGGCGGTCCTTGTTCTGTCGGCTCACACGATGACGACGACGCACCGGCAGGTGCGGGGCACTCATGGCAATTTCCGGCAGGAAAAATACGCCGGTGCATGCCGTTCGTCGCGATATCAACCCGGCCGGTGATGCGCCGTGAAAAGGCGCTGTCGGCTGACGGGTCGGGACGAAAACCTGCACGGACAACAATTCGATTCGGGAGAAGAATCTTGAAAATTTCCTTTCACGGCGCCGATCGGGGCGTAACCGGGTCCTGCCACCTGGTGGAATGTGCAGGACAGCTTGTCCTTATCGACTGTGGTCTGTACCAGGGCGGACGCGAACTGAATGAGGAGAACGCTGAGCCTTTCGGATTTGAAGCCTCGGATATCAATTATGTACTGTTAACGCACGCCCACCTGGACCATTGTGGACGCCTGCCGCTGCTGATGAAGCGCGGCTTCCGCGGCGAGATCATCGCCACCTCGGCAACCCGGGAGCTCGCTCGCGTCGTGATGCTCGACTCGGCTCATCTGCAGGAAGAGGATGCCGAATACCAGGCCCGCAAGGCGGCGCGGCATAACGGCCACAGTGTGCCACAACCTCTTTACACTCGGCTCGATGCGCTCAATACGCTTGAGTATTTCGGACGCAGCGCCGCCTACGGCAAAGTAATGGAGATCGCGCCAGGTCTGCGTGTCACATTTTTCGATGCCGGGCATATCCTGGGTTCTGCGAGCCTCTACCTGCAGCTTGAGGAAAATGGACGCAGCTGTCGCGTGGCGTTTTCCGGGGATCTGGGCAATGCCGGCCGCCCGCTGCTTCGCGCCCCGGTGGTGCCGCCGGCATCTGATGTGGTGGTGATGGAAACCACCTATGGTGATCGCCTGCACAAATCCTTCGCGAAATCCAAAGAAGAACTCCGGCGGGCGATTGCAGATACGTTTCAGCGCGGCGGTAATGTCGTAATCCCCACCTTCGCGCTGGAGCGGGCACAGGAGCTGCTCTATTTCCTGCGCGAAGGAGTGGCGACAGGCCTGATACCACACAGTGCCCAGGTCTTCCTCGATTCGCCCATGGCCATTTCGGCCACCGATATATTCAGACATCACCCGGAAGGCTACGACGCCGAAACAGCCGAGTTGTTCCATGAAGGCGCAGACCCGTTCAATTTCCCGGGGCTGCACTTCACCCGTGAAACCGCGGATTCGATCGCGATCAATCGCATCGGCGGCGGCGCGGTCATCCTCGCGGGATCCGGCATGGCCACCGGCGGACGGGTGCGCCACCACCTCAAGCACAATCTGTGGCGTGAGAACTCTAGTGTGATCTTTGTCGGTTTTGCATCCAAGGGCACGCTGGCCCGTCAGATTATCGATGGGGCCAAAAGTGTGCGCCTGTTCGGCGAGGAAATTCCGGTACGAGCCCACATCCACACCATAAACGGATTCTCTGCCCATGCCGACCGCGACGAGCTGATTGCCTGGCACCGTAACATCGGTGCGGCACGCACGTTTCTGGTTCATGGCGAGGAAAACGTCATGCGCCAGTTTTCGGCACAGCTTCAACATACCCAGGTCGAGATGCCGGCCCGCGGACAGGCATTTGACCTGTAGCGGCCATGCAGCCTGAACCCCGGCCATCGCATTGAGGATAGCAGCCGGTGCCCCACCCAGCGGAGTGCTGGCGGGCACTTAGCCGCCTTCCATCGCCACCAAATAGCCGGCCAGCCTGGCCACCCCGTCCGGCGAGCCGCTGACATGGCGCCAGCCCGACGCGCAGGAATCGAGGAGCAGCCTGCTGAAATTGAAATGAGCGTCGCGGGCTGATCCGGGCGGTCCGTCAGGAACAAGGCTGGCCGGAACGAAGGCTTTCGACCCAAACGTGCTGCATGTCACCCGCGTGATGGTGAACCGGATCAGAATCAATCAGCCGCACAAGCGTGACATCTTCAGGAGCGTTACACAGTGCCGCCGGACATGACTGGCATGACCGCTAAAAAAGCGAAGTTGGCGCCCTTGTCGCTTAAGTCACGTTCACCGCTGCCACAGAATGTATGCGGCTTCCAAAGGCACTGAGACGCCGGGGCGGGACGGTATCAGTCGCACCGTGTAGTCAGTCACCGGGCGGCCGGAGTGCACCCATGCACGATAGGCGTAGCTGTTTCTGGCATCCATGAGTTGCCGCACGCGCTCCATTTCCAGACGTACGGGTGCGCCGTCCGGGACGCCGTCAGCATAGAGTTCGACCCGTATGTCCACCGGATCCAGGTCATCCAGGTAGACCTGGACTTCAAATAGGTATTGTCCGCGCTCCATCTCGGTTTTCACTTCCCTGATGCGCAGCGCACTCCAATGCCGTTCAAGCGCACTCCGCCAGCGGACCAGATCCGCTGCGAGCGCACCGTTGCCGGCAGCGCGGTTACGATATGCGGCGGCCGCCGGGAGGTAATGCTGCTCAGTGTACTCGCGCACGGCGCGGTCGGCGGAAAAACGTGGGGTCAACCGTGCCATGCTCTCCCGCATGCGCGCCACCCAGGCTGTGGGAATGCCCTGCCCGTCGCGGCTGTAGAACGCCGGAATTACCTCGTGCTCGAGCAGTCCGTAGAGTGCCTCGGCTTCCCTCGCGTCCCAGGACGGATCATCGTCATGTTCCTGACCGTCCCCCAATGCCCATCCCACGTCCGGGGCGTAGGCTTCCGCCCACCATCCGTCGAGCTCCGACACATTGATACCGCCATTGACGAGCACTTTCATGCCGCTCGTGCCGCAGGCCTCCCACGGCCGCCGGGGTGTATTGATCCACACGTCCACCCCCTGCACCAGCTGTTCAGTCAGGAGCATGTCGTCATCGCTGAGGAAGATCGCATAGGGACGCACTTCGGGCCGCCGGATAAACTGCACCCACTGCTGTATCAGGGCCTGTCCGGCCGCATCGGCAGGGTGGGCTTTGCCGGCCACGATGAGCTGCACCGGGCGTTGCGGATCGGTCAGCAGCCGCAGCAGCCGTTGGGGGTCATGCAGCAACAGATTCGGTCTCTTATAGGTGGCGAACCGGCGCGCAAAACCCAGTGTCAGTGTGCCGGGATCGAACAACTGCTGCGCGCGCTCGACCGCCTCGGCCGGTGCGCCGGACGCAGCCAATTGCCGTGACAACCTCTGGCGGACATATTCAACGAGCACACCGGTCGATGCAGTACGGAATTGCCAGAGACGGGTATCGGAAAGGCTGCGAATGTCCTGTTCCATGGTTTCCACCGTTCCCAGCCAGCGGTTCTTGCCGCAGGTTTCAGTCCAGAGGTGGTCGGCCGGTGCCGAATCCCATGTCGGCATGTGGACCCCGTTGGTCACATACCCGACAGGGACTTCATCTTGTGGCCAGCGCGGAAAGAGCGGCTGAAAGAGCCGCCGGCTCACCTTGCCGTGCAGACGGCTCACGCCGTTCACTGCTCCGCTGCCGCGGATAGCCAGGTATGCCATGTTGAATTCTTCTGCTGAGTCGTCGGGGTTGCAGCGCCCCAGAGCCAGCAGATCGTGCCGCGAAATGCCGAGCTGTTTCTCCGCATAACCGCCGAGGTACTGCTCGATGATCGCCGGCGGATAGCGGTCGAAACCGGCTGCCACTGCCGTGTGGGTGGTAAAAAGATTGCCTGCGCGCGTTACAGACAGTGCGATTTCGAAAGATTGGCCGGTTGCCTGCATGAAGCTGCGGGCCCGCTCCAGCACAGCGAAAGCTGCATGTCCCTCGTTCAGATGACAGACTTCCGGTTCCATGCCGAGCGCCGCGAGCAGCCGCCAGCCGCCGATGCCGAGCAGCAGCTCCTGTTTCAGACGCAGTTCCAGACCGCCACCGTAGAGCTCACTCGTGATCCCGCGATGCGCGGGGTAGTTCGCGGCGTCATTGCTGTCCAGCAAATAAAGCTTCACGCGACCTACCTGAACCTGCCAGGTGCGCAGCCAGATCGGATAACCCGGCAGGTCCAGCTTCAGCCGCAGCCACTCCCCGTCTGGTTGACGCAAAGGCGTGATCGGCAGCTGTCCCGGGTCGTTATAAGGGAAAATGGCCTGCTGCGCACCGTCCTGACCGATCAGCTGGCGAAAATAGCCCTGCTGGTACAGCAGTCCGATGCCAGTGACCGGAATGCCCAGATTGCCGGCGGCCTTGAGCTGATCGCCAGCGACATTGCCGAGCCCGCCCGAGTAGATCGGCAAGGCCTCGCTCAGCATGAACTCCATGCTGAAATACGCGATGCTGCCCAGCGCAGATTGCGGATAGGTATGCTGAAACCATGCCGGCGCCTCTGCGGCATCGCGCCGGGCACGCGCCAAATCGTCGACGCTTTGGCGGAAAGACGGATCGGCCAGAACCTGCTGGAGTTTCTCGCGTGAGACCGTCTGCAAAACCACCCAGGGGTTACGGGTAAGATCCCAGAGTTCCGGGTCCAGGCGCTGCCACACCTGGTCGGTTGTGTGATTCCACGACGAACGCATATCCAGGGCCAGTCGCGTCAGGGCATCGTACCCCTCTACGTCCCGCGAAAAGAGGCGCTGCTTAGGGTAGCCGAGCTGTGTCGTTTCGCTCATGGTTGCTCCTTGCGGCGGTTCCGGAACTCTGCCCGGGAGGTCATGAGACCGGGGACAGCGCCGCACTGACAAGGACCTGCGCCTCTTCCTGGATAGAGCGCAGGTGATCTGCGCCCCGGAAGCTTTCCGCATAGATCTTGTAGATGTTCTCAGTGCCGGACGGACGCGCCGCGAACCATCCGTTTTCCGTCACGACTTTCAAGCCACCGATGGCAGCGCCATTACCCGGCGCGCGGGTAAGGATGGACTGGATCTTTTCACCGGCGAGATCCGCAGAGCGAATCTGCTGGGGTGAAAGCCGCGCCAGCATCGCTTTCTGTGCGGGTGTCGCTGGCGCATCTATCCGTTCATAGACCGACTCCCCGAACTCTTGAGTGAGTTCGCGGTAGAGTTCGCCTGGATCGCGGCCCGTACGCGCAGTGATCTCCGCCGATAGCAGCGCCGGGATCATTCCGTCCTTGTCAGTCGTCCAGACGCTGCCGTCGCGGCGTACGAACGATGCACCGGCACTTTCCTCCCCGCCAAAGCCCAGTGATCCGTCCAGCAGACCCTGCACGAACCATTTGAAGCCGACCGGGACCTCGTAAAGTCTGCGGCCGATGCGTGCCGCGATACGATCGATCATCTGGCTGCTGACCACCGTTTTGCCTACCGCGGCTTCCGTACGCCATTGCGGCCGGTGCCCGAACAGATAGAAAACGGCGGCTGCAAGATAGTGGTTTGGCGGCAGCAATCCGGCGCTGCGCACGACGATGCCATGGCGGTCATGATCGGTGTCACAGGCAAAGGCGATCTCAAAACGGTCTTTCAGGTCGATCAAGCGACGCATGGCATAGGGGGAGGATGGATCCATGCGGATCTGTCCGTCCCAGTCGACGGTCATGAAGCGGAAGGTGGGATCGACCTCCCCGTTGACCACCGTCAGGTCCAGCCCATAGCGCTCGGCGATCGCGCCCCAGTAGTGAACGCCGGCTCCGCCGAGCGGATCCACGCCCATGTGCAGCTGCGAACCGCGAATCACCTCCATGTCGAGGACCGTACCGAGGTCGCTCACATACGCGTCGAGATAGTCGTGCCGATGCGTCGTGGC
>JAJYEK010000188.1:2738-6990 GCA_021785795.1 Pseudomonadota bacterium | reverse complement strand
CGCATTCATCGTGCATCCGTCCGTATCCCAGGTGGTGCGCCAGGGTCTCGTCCCGAATTTTCCCGGTGGCTTCAACGGTGAGCTATTCTTCTACCTGATGGCTAATATCGGTACGACGATTGCGCCCTGGATGCTGTTCTTCCAGCAGAGTGCCGTGGTGGACAAGGGGATGACCGAAAAGGACATACCCTGGGGGAAGTTCGATACCGTCCTGGGATCGTTCCTGACCGGAATCGTCGGGGTTTTCATTTTCATCGTGGGCGGCACGGCATTGAAGGGGATGGACGTCGAGAGTGCCGCGCAGGCTTCGCGCCTGCTGATGGGGGTGAACCATTATCTCGGGACTTTCATGGCGATCGGCCTGTTCGATGCGGGGCTGCTTGGCGCCATCTGCATTTCCCTGGCGAGCTCCTGGGCGTTCGGGGAGATCTTCGGATGGGCGCACTCTCTGAACAACAAGATAAAGCAGGCGCCCTGGTTTTACGCTAACTATTTCATTACCCTCGTCACCGCAGGCATCGTGGTCCTGATTCCCAGGGCGCCGCTGGTGCTGATCACGCTGTTCGTGCAGGTAGTGGCAGTCACCCTGCTTCCGGCTGCCCTGGTGTTCCTGATCCTGCTGCTGAATGACGAGAAAACGATGGGTGAGTACAAGAATACCCTGACCCAGAACATCCTCAACAGCGCGATTGTCGTGGCGATTGTCGTATTGTCATCCCTTTACGGGGTGAGCGTGCTGTTCCCGAAAATATTCCATTGAGCGAGAGCGCCATGCGGAAGATCCTGCGACGCCAGTTCGGAAAGATCGGGGAAATCAACAGGAAATACTCCAAGCCCCGGATCGAAATGTCCATGCCCGTGCGGCTGTCGCTGCTGCTGCTGCGTGGCTATCTGATTTTCCTGGTAGGCCTGATGGTATTCCGATTCATCACTCTGCTGCACTAGCCGCGGTTCCGGCTCCGGAACGAGGACGGTAATAATGGCAACCATCATGACGACCGCCTTTTATCTCAGCGAGATAATCGGCCGAAAGGTTTTCCTCGGTGCGCGCAAACTCGGAAAACTCCATGATCTGGTCATCGCCGAAACCGGAAAACTGCCGGCGGTAACCTATTTTCTCATTGCCCGCCCGTTCGGGCATCATGCGCTGCTCGTGCCGTGGGACAAGATCAGCGTAATCACCGAGACCGAGATTGTCGTCGACCTGGAGCGTATCGAGCAGTACGAAACGGATCCCGGGCGTTCGAGCATCCTGCTGAAGGACTATATCCTGGACAAGAAAGTGCTCGATCTCGATGACAACGAGGTCGACGTCGTTTACGACGTGAAGCTGATCGCCCGCAACGGAAGGCTTTATGTCACTGATGTGGATTTCAGCCGTTCCCGGCTGCTGGGCAGGATGGGGCTGAGGCGACTGGCGAATCTGCTTTCCGGTAACGACAAGGCGGAAACGCTCTCCTGGGCCTATGTGCAGCCGCTGCCGGAGCACATCGGCCCGTTCTCCGGTGATGTGAAGCTGAAGGTGCTCAAGGAGAAATTGTCGGAAATGCACCCGGTGGACCTGGCGGACATCCTCGAAGAACTCGACCCGCCGCAACGCCTCGCCGTTTTCAACCAGCTGGAAACGGAGCGCGCGGCGTCCACCCTGGAAGAGGTCGAGCCGCGGGTGCAGCGCGACCTGATCTCCTCGGTCCACAAGGAGAGGGCAGCGGAACTGATCAACAACATGACGCCAGCACAGGCGGCGGACATCCTGGCGATATTGCCGGCCGCTGACGCCGACGACATCCTGAAGCTCGTCGACCAGGAAAACGTCCGCAAGGTCCAGTTCCTCATGGAGAAGCACGAGGAGAACATCCTGAATTTCGCCACATCGCGCTTTATCAAGTATGCCCCAGCCACTCGCGTCGGCGAAGTTCTGAGCCAGTACCGGGAAGTTTCCCGGGAAAAGGATGTAATCATCTATCTCTACGTGGTGGACGAACGGGACAAGCTTCTCGGTGTCGTCGATATTGCCAAGCTGCTGCTGGCCAACGCGGAAGATTCCCTGGAAAATATCATGGTCACCAACGTGATCCATCTGGACCCGAAGAGCACGGTGCTGGAGGCGTCCGAGACATTCGCGCGCTATGGCTTCCGGGCACTTCCGGTCGCTGACCAGGCCGATACGATCCTGGGCGTGATCCCATACCGGGATATCATGAATCTGAAGCATCGTTACGTCTGAACGGTACGCACCGGCGTGCTGCCCACCTCCGGCAGGCGAGGCGCGGGCCGGATCGGGGTTCTTGTGCGACCGGCAATAACTTCATGTGAAAAATAATTAAACATCTGTAATACATTGTTTATACGTATAAATATTATACATTTTCTTTTCCCGTACCGGGATTGGGCGTGCCGCTCGGCAAGGTCTGGTCCGGATGACTTCGCGCATCGAAGAGGGTATATAGTAATGGCTCGATGACTGTCAGGGAGTGACGGCCATTATGCAGATAGCGTTTGCCGCAAGGACCGGACCTCTAGCCCGGATCGCGACGACCGACGCGGTGCTGGTACTTTCCGCGTCGGATCGCGCCCTGTTTCGCGACGTCGCAGTCGTGCGACTCGTTTCGCAGGATCTCATCGAACGGTTTCACTACGCACATCGCAGCGGCGGAGCGAGCCGACGGCTTGCGCGCCTGGAAGAAGCCGGAATCCTTGAGGCCAGACCGCTCCATGCGGTCGGCCGGAAACCGGTGCGTGTCTATCAGTTCGCTACCCGTGCCATTGCTGCCGCCTGGGGTGATCCGTCGGTGCCGACGGTAGCGCAATGCCGGATGCTTCACGAGATCCTGACGGCACGGGCATATTTCGCGCTCGGACGTCCCTTGGGCTTTCGCATTGCGACCCGTCTGAATGAAGCGGAACGTTTTCTGTTCGAGTCGCATTGTCCGGATGCGGTGTACCCGGATAGGGCGGGTGGACAGATCGTTCTGGTCGAAGCCGATAGCGGGCAATACACGGCACGGCAGAGCCGTGAAAAGACGCGGTACTGGTGCTCCGTAGGCTTCGCGCGTCAAATCTGGGTGCAACCCGCCGGTATCAGGACGGCGCCGGTTCCCGAAAGCGCCGGCATCACACTCCTCAGACTATGAAGCGCGGATCCGGCACAGGGCAGCTCGCCCGGGTCGGTCGCAGGACCGGGCCACCGGGCAATCCCGGTTTGTGGCTGATCGAATGAGCGCGCGCCGCCCCGCCCAGTTGGCGTCCCTGCACCATGAAATCCTGTGCCAGCTCGCGCGCGTCCATTTTGCGACCGGTACGCAGCTGGCGCATTGGTGCAGGGTACGTCCAGCCACAATATCCCGGGCAACCGCGTGGCTGTCCAATCTGGGTCTGGTGCATGCCTGTGTCCTGCCTCGGCCGGCCATCTGGACCCTGAACGGCGCCGGAGCGGCGTGCGTGCGAACCGCATTCGTGCAACGGTCCTGCCCTTCCTGGAACGTCATGGCCCATGCCTGTCATCGCAATACCCTCGAGATAGCTCTCGACACGCAGCAGGGCGGCTTCCGGTTCCTGTCGCGCGCAGCACTGTTGAAGCAGGGTTTCAACCCGGCGCGCGGCGAGCATGCCGGTATCGATGCGGCAGAGATCTCGTGGCTGGTACTGCTCGATGATTACCGGATGGCTAGCGCACGCATCGCGCGCGTCTGGCGCCGGCGGCATACGCCGAATCGGAGACACTGGCCGGATGCAACGGGGCGTGCCTGGTGCGACGTGATGCAGCGCTATGTCATAGGCTGCACCGATCCGGTTCGGGCAGCCCGGCACCGCGTCTGGATTGCCGCGCACGACATGCCGGCGTACGTGATCGATATCCCGGCGTTGTGGTCGACATGAGAGCGGTGGCGGCTTTCATGCTGTTCGTGCTGGCCATCGATGCCGTAGCCGCGACGTATTTTTTTCATGCCTGGCAGCCGGTCGCCGCTTGGTTGGGAGTTGCCGCACCGGCGATTGGCCTTGCATGCCGTTTCCACAGGTCGCGGACGCGACCGTGTCGCGCCGGCTGGGTGCTGGGCGCGGCCGCCGAGCTGAGCGATCCCGACCGCCCGCGGCACGTGGGGGCTGCAGTGCTCTCCAGTGAGGTGCTCAATCTGGGGCTGATCGCAATCGGTGCGCCGGGTTCCGGCAAGACGGATTCTGTCATGCTCGGCTACATCAACGCTCTGAGCAGGCAGTTACCGCACGGCGGCTGGGCATTCTTCGACGGCAA
>JAJYEK010000188.1:0-2728 GCA_021785795.1 Pseudomonadota bacterium | reverse complement strand
CGACGGCAAGGGCGATATCGACACCTTCCGCAAATGCGTGGGGATGGGCTGCGCGCCGGACCACTTCTTTTCGAGCGAACTGCCGGGGTCGGAATCGGTCAACCTGTTCGAGGGAGCGCCCTACGACGTGATCGACCGGCTGTCGAAGATGCTCATTGGCACTACCGAAAGCACATCGTTCTATATGGACGAGCAGCGCGCAGTGCTGGCACGCATCGTGCCGCTGCTTCTCAAGCTTCCGGTCGCGACCAATCTGCGTGATCTGTATGTGGCGCTGTGCATGAAAGACGCGGGAAATGATCTTTTGCGCCGTGCCCGCAAGTCCGGTAGCGATCCGGTGGAAATCACGCTGGCGCGCCAGTGGCTCGAACAGCCGTTCAGCACGCGTGTCAGGAACATTTCCGGTTTGCTCAACCGTCTCTTCGTATTCGTTGCAGGACCGTGTGCTGACCGGCTCAATGCCTATGATCCGGACATACGCATCGGCGCCGTCGTCAGTGGTAAAAAGTCGCTGTTCGCCCATTTGCCGCTGACCGGCTTCGCGCGCGACGTGGCGATCGCCCTGATCGAGATGTTCGGCGTAGAGGCGCGGCGGCGGCAGCTTGAGCGGACTGAGCCGCCGGCCAGATATCCGCTGCTGTTCGACGACTGGGGTGCTTTTTTTCATGAAGGCTTCGGTCCGTTCAGTGCGCGCTGCCGGTCGGCGGAAATGCCGCTGTCATTCGGTTTCCAGTCGCATGCCCAGCTGCGTGCCATCGGCCCAGGCTACGCGGACGAGCTCGACGATACGATTGCCACCAAAGTGATCATGCGCGTCCAGGGGGAAGACACATCGCGCTATGCTGCCCACCTGCTTGGACAGTATGAGGCTATCGATCTCGGAACGCGCAGCTGGAGCGGCGGATCCGAGCACAGTTTGCGCTTTGCGCGCCGCTACCGGGTATGCGAGCGCGCGCTAAGGGAAATGCAGCCGGGAGAGGCTTATGTCTCGACACTCGAGGAAGGCCCGGAAGGCGTGCGCAATCCGCTCTGGCATCTGAGATTTACGCTGCCGGAATTCGGATCGTGGCGGAACGTGGTGCTGCCCGGTCCACGGACGCAGGCGGTGGGCGAGGGCCTCGATTTCTGGAGCCGGTATATGAATCCGGAGACGCTTGCCGGGTTCCATCGCGCTGCCGCACGCGAGTATGGCCGGCGCGAGGCAGCGGCTGCAGCATGCCGGAACGATACGCGCTCCGGGGCTTTCAGCGACATCGACGCCAATCCTGGGCTCGACTCGGAGTTGCGAACGTGACGACCTGGTTCAGGTTGTGGCCATTCCTGGCCTTGCCCGGGGTCGTGATAATCGCACTGGGTGCCGTGGTCGCATTGCCCCTGGGCGCTCATGAGATCGGCGGCGCTGCCGTACAGCACTGGTGCATCGTTCATCTGCTTGTGGACTGGTTGCCGCACGGTGCGCAGAGCCAGTTGACGGTCTGGGTCAGCCGGGCGGATACCTTGCACCGGTGGATTCTGTATCTGCTTATCGCAGTCAACATCAATACGCTGCTGTTGCCGCTGCTCTATGGCATCGGAGTGGCAATCCTGCGGCTGCAGGCGTGGGGTGCGCGCCAGGATCTGGAACTCAAAAGCGCGGCGGTGCGCCGTGGCGGATGACCTGCGAAAGCAAAGAACCGCTGTCCGGGCAGAGCGCCGTATCGCGGCGCCCGATGCAGCGCGGTAGGGCGGAACCCCAGCGCTTCCGGCAGCAGACTTTGACGAGGATCAAGGTGTCCGGCACATGGAGTCATATATTAGGCGGTGAGGGACGTTGCGAGAATCCCGGACAGGAGTTTGATGACCGCGGTTTAGGAGACACGAACATGGCTAACGAAATCAGGCAGGAATCCAAGACCCAGCAGATACAGAAGGCCGAGCCGGCGCGTACGCTCAGCCCGTTCGAGGAAATGAATCGCATGTTCGACCAGTTTTTCGGGGGTGGATGGGTGAATCCGTGGCGATTCAGATGGCCGTCATTTCCGGACCTTGCCCTGCCGGAGATGAACCTGCCTAAGGTGGATGTCATTGATCGTGAGAATGAAGTATTGGTGAAGGCCGAGGTGCCCGGGGTGGAAAAGAAGGACCTCGACATCAGCGTGGGCGAAAATACTGTCATGATCAAAGGATCGACCCTCCACGAGGAAAAGGAGGAGAAAGGCGATTTCATCCGGCACGAAATTTCCAGCGGCGCCTTCAGCCGTACCGTAGTCCTCCCGTCGAATGTGGACGGCACCCGGGCCAAGGCCGTCTTCAAGGACGGAATACTGGAGCTGACGATACCGAAAGTGGAGACCGCCAAACGCCACACCGTCAAGGTGGGCTGATCGCGCGCGCCGGGCGGTGCGGCGGACGGCGGCAACAGGTGGCGCGGGTCGCGCGTGATTCGCGACAGGTATCCGGCTGAGTTTGTGCCCACCCGGTATCGCAAGGATGATTGCGTCGTGCCTTAAATGGCCCAACGGCTTTCGGGACCATATGCCCAGCGGATGATTGGCTGCGCGCGCAGCCGCGGGGTCAGTGGATCAGTCCCGCCGCCCCTGCAGTGCCGTCAGCAGTTCGAGTAGGGCGACGAACACGTTGAGGATGTCCAGATAGAGGCTCACTGTGATCAGTATCGGATTGGTTTCCCCTCCGCGTATCAGCCGGCCGGTGTCCACGAGGATGTAGCCGGAAAATATGAGCAGCGCAG
>JAJYEK010000032.1 GCA_021785795.1 Pseudomonadota bacterium | reverse complement strand
CGGTGGTAGTCGTATCAGTTATGGACGGTCTGGCGGTTGATCTGCGTGATCACGTCACCCGGCTCCAGGCCGACCGCAGCCGCTGCGCTGTCGGGATTGACCTCGGCAATCACCACTCCGGTTGCATAGTGCGGCAGTCCGAGCTGGCTCGCGATCTCGGGGGTGAGATTCTGGACGGTCAGCCCCGACAGCAGCGTGTGCTGGCTCTCCTGCGTCTGCCCGCTCTTGCCTTCGCTGATCTGCAGATCCTTCTTGGTCTGTTCTGCGATCTTGACCCGCAATGTCATGGCCTTGCGGTTGCGGATCACCTCCATTTCCACTTCCTTGCCGACGGGCGTGGCCGCAACAAGATTGCGCAGCGTCGTCGGCGTGTCGATCTCCTTGCCTTCGTACTTGATGATCACATCGCCCGTCCGCAGCCCGGCACGGGCCGCGGGGCTGCCCTTGAACACGTCACCCACGAGGGCGCCGGTCGGCTCGCGCAGGCCGAAGTTCTTGGCAAGTGCGGGGGTGACTTCCTGGATCGAAACGCCGAGCCAGCCGCGGATGACGCGACCGTGCTCGATGAGCTGGGTCATGACACTGCGGGCCATATTGCTGGGAATGGCGAATCCGATGCCCATGTAACCGCCACTACGGGTGTAGATCGCCGTATTGATGCCCACCAGCTGCCCGCGGGTATTCACCAGCGCACCGCCGGAATTTCCGGGATTGATCGCCGCATCGGTCTGAATGAAATCCTCGTAATCGTCGATGCCGACGTTCTCCCGTCCGAGCGCGCTGACGATGCCCATGGTGACAGTCTGGTTCAACCCGAACGGATTCCCCATCGCCAGCACGTATTGGCCGACCTGCAGCTTTTTGGAATTTCCCCAGGGAATGACCGGCAAATTCTTCGCGTTAATCTTCACTACGGCGATATCTGTCAGCGGATCGGCGCCGATTACCTTTCCCTTGTAGACGCGGTTGTTGCCCAGGATCACCTTGATCGTGTCGGCCTTGGCGATGACGTGGTTGTTCGTGATGATGTAGCCGTTAGGGCTGACGATCACGCCCGAGCCCAGGGCGCTCTCGCGTTCTTCGCGCGGGATCTGGAAATTGTGGAAAAACTGATCGCCGAAGAACTGCCGGAAAAACGGATCCTCGCCGAATGGCGAGTTCATGGTCTGGGCCGGAGACTTGATCAGGCGCGTCGTGGAAATGTTGACGATCGCCGGCAGGTCCGCTTTGACGATCGGGACGAAATCCGGGCCGGCATCGACCTTGACCGGCAGCGGCTGGGTGTCCACGCCCGGAAATGCGGTCGCGGATTCGGCGCTTTTCATGCGCACGGCAAACACCATGCCGATCGCAATTCCTACGACCAGGAATAATCCGGCAATGACGCCTATCTTGAACGAGCGACGGTCAATCGACATCCAGACACCTCCAAGTGAACATTGTATCAGCGACGATTAATGCCGTTCCCCCGGCCGGACAGCCCGCTCCGGATCGGGGTATACCTAACCCATGGATCATGGAACGGGCAAAAAGTTCTGCGATCTGCCTGCCATCGCTCCCCGAGGCCGCGCCGTCCCTGCCGGAACCCGCCGTGACCGGTCTCGCTACCGGTATCGCGCAAGTTCCGGGTCGGTAATCTTCTGCTCCGGCAGTCCGGTGATGGAAGGGAGTCGCGATAGTTTCGGCAGGCCGAAGATCGCCTGCACGTCCCCCGCCTTGTTTTTCCAGACCAGCGTCGGCGTCCCGTTCGACCCAAAGCGCGTCATGAGCCGCCCGTTCTGGCTGATGCGGGCGAGACTGGCCGCAGACGGCTTGCCCAGGGGTTTGATGCCCCCATCCTCCGTGGCCGTATTGAAGCTCGATTCATTGTGGCGGAATGCCGCCTGCGGATCCTTCGCCTGCATGATTGCCGCCGCCTTGCCGGCCGAGGTCGGCTTCAGAAAGGCGACCGGAATCCATCTTACCTGCAGTCCCGCCTTTTCGTACGGTTGCAGGGCCTTCCAGGTCAGGTGACAAAAAATGCAGTTGGGATCGAAGAAGACATACAGGACGCTCTTGGCATGGTGGACCGCCCCTTCAACGATATAGCCGGTCGACCCGAGACCTCCGAACAGCTTGGCGTAATCCGGCTTGGGGATGAATTTGGCCCGGTACGCAGATGTCAGATCGGCCCCGGTCTTGTCCATCAGGACGCCGACAATCATGGTCTGCCCGTCCGGCGTGGTGAACGCCATCGAGTACCGCCCGTCCCGGGACAGCACCCAGCCCGTCAAACCGGAAGCCGCAGGAAACTTCCTGACCACCCTCATCCCGTGATGGACGGCCATCTCGACCGGTGGCGGGTATGCAGCCGACGCGGGCATACCCGCCATGGCGTCTGCCGTCAGCAGACCAAAACAGATCAGCACTGCCGCACGTAACCGCCTGCCTGCCAACCCCGGTTGTCTCATCGTTGACCTTGTCGAGAATTTACCAAATATCTGTGCCTGGCGAGCCGGCATTCAGGCCATTATGCCACATTCCTGGCTGCGGGGTGGCTAGGCGGGCTTGGGCGGTGCCGGAACCCGGCTGCGCAGCAGGTCATTCTCGTCCTCAAGCACGGCGACGCAGTCGGCGAGCTCGCGATTGACGCGTCCCAGCCGGTCGATCTGCTCGAGCAGCTCGCGGCCCTGCTGCGGGTCGGTAACAACATGGGCCACGTGCTCCTTGAGTTTGTCGATCTCCCGCACCGTACTCTCAATCAGCGCCCGAGTATCGACGGATTTCGCTGCCAGGACGCGGTCAGCATCGGCATCAGCGGCGGACGGCAGGGATGAGGTGCCGAGGGCCAGGAGCCGCTCGCTCAGCGCTGTCCAGAACGGTTCATCGCGCCGGGATTGCCCGGCGCATCCGCGTTCGAATTCGAGATATGCGGCGCGCAGCTTCAGCCCTGAGGCAGCGCTGCCGTCGGCCGTCTTGAGACGCGCACGCGTCTGCTGCAGCTCCTGATCCAGATAGTCGGTTACTTTCGGTGCGGCCGGGGCCTGGCGCCGGGCAGCATTCTGGCGGGCCGCCCTGCGCGCCTTCATAAACCAGTACACCATGAGCACGACGGCAACGAACAAGGCCTCGAGCAGAACCAGGAACATCGCAACGCTGATCTCGATCATTGTTCTTCCCGGTCCGCATCCTGCCCGTCATCCGACCCGGCAGCCGCAGCGCGCGGCTGCCTCAGGGCCACGACCAGCAGCACAACTCCGCCCAAGACCAGATTGAGCAGCACGAAGATGGAGAGCACGATCCACAGGCTGAGCGGCCTGCGGACCGGCGCAGCCGGGCGCGGTGCCACCGGCACACGCGGTGCGGCAACCCTCGGCGGCGACGTCGCCGGCTTCACGGCCGGCGGGGTCAGGGTTGGCGGCACGACCGCAACCGTGGCGGCAACCGGCGACGCGGGCGGCAAGGAAACCGCTGCCGGATTAACGTAGACATAGCGCACCGCTTCGCGCTCGAACGTCTTGCCAGTTGCAATAAGGGTGATCTTGTTCAGGCCCGCCTTCCACAGAGACACCTGCCCGCTGTAGATACCGTTGTTGCCGCCGCCGGCGGACAGCGGCGGCAACAGCCGGTATCGCGCGGACACGCCATCCGGCTGGCGAACTACTGCCTGGATGCGGGTGGACGCCAGTACCTGCGGCTGGGTGATGATGTGGCCGGCGCGCGTAAGCCAGGCCCGAAGCACAGGTTCGGCGCCCTGAAGAACATCGTGGGCGGCTGAATCAGTCTTGAGTTTCAGATCCGTGAGCACATAGGCCTTGTCCCCTCCGGAACTGGCGAGCACTGCCCACCGGCCGGCGTCGGGGTGGGCGACCGTGATCATGTCGAATAGCGTCGAGAC
This sequence comes from Pseudomonadota bacterium, assembly GCA_021785795.1. Next base: position 29,221 of record JAJYEK010000032.1, on the reverse strand, counting down.
AAACCAGCGCATTGACGGTGGCGATCTGTGTGCGCTGTAACGAACACCGCGCGGACTTTGCAGCACAATCTTGACGCCCGCACCGCTTTTTGATGCCACGATCGTCACTTCCCTCACGGCGCTGTCCACCAGGAAACGGCCACCCTTGACGACCAGCATGTCGGGATGCTTGGTGCTCTCGAACAGGTCGGTGAACACGCGGTGCAGGTCGGCATCGGTACGGGCCAGCCGGAACTGTCCCGAAGTGCTGCGCGCGATCCTGCCAAGCAGTTTGGTGTCGGAATTCAGCGTGAAGGCTATGGTGTCGACCCGTATGCCCTGCTTGCGAAGCTGCGGCAGCAGCTGGTTCCGGATCCGAAGCGTCAGGGCCGCATCGAGCGCCTTGTGGCCGGTATCCATCTTGCCGTCGGACATAAGGATGATATAGCGCCGCCGTCCGGGATTCCCTTCCTGCACGAGCATTCTCTGGGCGCTGCGCAGCGCATCATAGATATTCGTGTGGGCACCGTTGGAGGACACCTTGTCGATGGCCCTGAAGAGCAGATGTCGCTGGCGCGCCGGGCTGGGCGCAGTGAGTCCGATGAGCGGATAGCCCAGATCGCTGAAGCTGATCACCCCGACCCGGTCGTGCGCGCCGAGCAGCGACACGAACAGCTTTGCCGCCGGCACCCGCAGCTTCATTGGATCGGTGAATTTCATGCTGCCGGAGCTGTCGATCACAAGCACCGCGTCAATGCCGTGCCCGGCGGCAATGGCCGGTCCCGCCGACAGCAGCAGCGCGAGCCCCATGGCAATCACCCGCAAGCCGTGCCAGATGGTGGATCGGGCCCTGCAACGGGGCCGTTTCCGCGCACCGCGCATCCTGTGCAGCATCGATTTCAGAAATCCTCCCCGAACCGCTCATGTGATTGATTGGAAAAAGTATAGCTGCTCATTACTCCCGCTGCGCAGCGCCCTGACCGGTCTGGCCGCATCCCAGCGCAATTCAAACAATGTATTATTATCAATAAGTTGAATTGGCATCTGCCTGAAAGCTTTAATTCCCGCCGCTGCCGATTGGAGCACCGGCAGCCGGTGGGTTAAGCTATTTGCACAAGGCCACCGCTACCGCAAGCCCCGAAAATCACCGATCATAAAGCGGAGCCGGCAGCCCGGGAGCAACCGGTCACTCTCATGCAAATCCGCGCGACGCCACTGCCTAGCGATATTCCGGGTTCACAACCCGGGGTAGCGGGTTCGACCGCATCCCAAGGCATCCTGACGGTCCAGCCGCCAGAAGCATCCGGACGCCGCCCGGCCGGGAACGCAACGCCCCAGGCCCGCCCCCCGATCGTACGCGTCATCGAAGGGGCGCTGGTGGACGCGCAGCTGAGCGTCGATTCAGCCTGGACGGCGGTCCGGCGGTCCACCGCCCTGCGCGGCCGCATTATCCCGGCGACCGGACGGTATGGAGGCGGCGATGCGCGTTCACGCAAGGCAATCTCGTCATACGCGCAGATCGGCGCTGCCGACGGACACGCAGCAAATCCGGGATCACTGCTGAACCGCTACGCCTGAGAATTCCGCAGGGCGATGCGCATCCTGCCGGAACGCGCGGCCCGAATCGTCCGCAGACCACGCGGAAGCCGTCGTGCAGCGGGCCGGGAACGCTTGCCCGATGGATCCGTTGTCTGCCATCCACGGTCGAAGGCTACACCGACGCATGCCGAATGAGATCGACGTAGCGAGGGCCCTGCAACGACCGGATGGCGCCGTCATCGCCTACCGCCGGTCATCGGCAAGCACGGCCTCCGCGGGACTGATCGTGCTCATCCACGGTATGGCGAGCAACATGACGCGCTGGTCGGAGTTCGTGCGGAACACGGCGCTCCGCAATACCTGGGACATCGTGCGCCTCGATCTGCGCGGCCATGGAGCGTCGCTTGTGCGCCAGCACCTCGGCATGAGGCTGTGGTGCGAAGACATTGCCGCGATACTCGATGCTGAACAGCACAGGCACGCCGTGCTGGTCGGTCATTGCCTCGGGGCGAACATCGCGCTGCAGTTCGCCTCCCGCTTTCCGCAACAAACCCGCGGACTGGTGCTGATCGAACCGATTCTCCCGGCTGCCCAGTCCGGCCCTCTCAGGGCGGTGCGCGTACTGAGACCCGCCATCGCGACGCTGGCAGCCGGCGTGCGCATGCTCAACCGTATGGGCGTGCATCGCCGCCGGATACCGGCGCTCGATCTCGAGGATCTCGACCGGGTTACACGACGCGCCATGGCAACTGATCACAATGCCGAATCCCTGATGCGCCGTTACGCCTCCCCGCGGCAGGATCTGCGGTACATGCCGAGCGCCAACTATCTAGACGACCTGCTGGCGGTAAGCGGCCCCCTGCCCCCGCTGGCCGAGGTCCGCTCACCATCGCTGGCCCTGCTGTCGACCGGCGCGGCGTTCAGCGATCTCGAACGTACGCGCGAACTGCTGGCGAGGCTCAGCGGTAGCCGCCTGCTCACGCTCGACTCGCGACACTGGATTCCGACCGAAGCGCCCGACGCAATGCGGCAGGCGATCGAACACTGGTGCACGGGCCTGATCACGGGCTGAGCCGTACGGACTCAGCGCCTGCGTACGCTGCGCGCCGTGGGCAGGGCCTTCCACGGATCATCCGGCCAGGGATGCTTGGGATAGCGGGCCTTGAGCTCTTTGCGCACTTCGGCGTAGGTTCGGTTCCAGAAGCCGCACAGATCCTGCGTCACCTGGATCGGACGTCGGGCCGGCGACAGCAGATGCAACGTGACCGGAACCCGGTCGCGCGCGACGCGTGGCGTGTCAGCGAGGCCAAAGAGCTCCTGCAGTTTCACCGCCAGCACTGGCGCCGCATCGGTCTGGTATTCGAGCGTGATGAGCGAACCGCTCGGAACCCGGATACGGGCAGGCGCATCGCGCTCAAGCCGCCGCACCTGGTCCCAGTCGAGGCTGCCGGCCAGAATCCGGACCAGATCAAGCCGAGCGAACTGCTCGCGCCGGGTGATGCCATCGAGATGGGGCGCCAGCCATTCATCGAGCGTGGCGGCCAGAGCGTGGTCCGACACGTCCGGCCAGTCCTCTTCCGGAAACCAGCTGCGCATGCACAGCACCCGGCTCTGCCACTGGCGTGCCTCTCCGCTCCACGGCAGTACCTGCAGCCCGAGCTGCCGTACACCCTCAAGGACTGCCGCACGCAGCTGCGCCGCAGGCGCGCCCGTAACCGGTGCGCTCGCGAGCAGCAGCGCTCCCATCCGCCGCTCGCGGCGGGCGATCACGGATTGCTGCTGGGCGTCCCAGCGCACGACATCCTCGCTGCACACGCGCCCGGGAAACAGTCGCTCCAGGGCATCCCCGTCGACGACCGCCGCGAGATGGATCAGGCCTTCCGAATTCGCCGCCGCTCCCGGTCTGCGCCCACCGCCGGCAGCCTCTGGCGGGGCGGGATCGGCATTCGCTACGGCCAGAAACGGCTGCCGCAGACCCGTTTCCAGCTCCGGCAGGCGCGCACCGCGACCGTTGACCAGCACGTACCGCGATCCGGCGCCCGCCCGCTGCATCGCGATACGATCCGGATAGGCCAGCGCCACCAACGCGCCGATGTCGGTGGCCGCGCACACGTCATCGGGCGCGGTTGCCGCGATCAGACGGCGAAACTGGCGCGACGCCTGGTCTGCCCGCATGCACCGCTCCGGGTCAGCCCCGCGCGCCTGCGCCGCACGGCGCCCGCCGGCGCGGAATTCACGCAGGGCATCGATGCGCGCGCTGAGGTCGCAGGACTGGCGGGCCTCGCCCGCGAGCACATCGCGCTCGGAGATGACGGCAGCCACATCGCATGCCAGCGCCGCCAGACGCGGTTCCCGTGCCGCCATGAGCATGTGCGAGAGTCTCGGGTGCAAGGGCAGCTGCGCCATTCTGCGGCCTATATCCGTGATCCGGCCACTCGCGTCGATGGCATCCAGCTGGCGCAGGAGATCGTTCGCCTGGGCAAGCGCCGCGGCGGGAGGCGGATCGAGCCAGGACAGGCTGGCGGCGTCGCCCACGCCCCAAGCTGCAAGTTCCAGCGCAAGCGGCGCCAAGTCGGCGCCGCGAATCTCCGCAAGCGCCTGGGGCATCAGACCGCGGTGGGTGTTCTCGCTCCACAGCCGCAGGCATATCCCGGGGGCCGTGCGTCCCGCCCGTCCGCTGCGCTGTTCGGCGGAAGCGCGGGAAATCCTCTGGGTTACCAGCCTGGTGAGACCGCTTTTCGGGTCGAACTGCGGAACCCGCGCATAGCCGGAGTCGACCACCACGCGTACTCCATCGATGGTGAGGCTCGATTCCGCGATCGTAGTCGCAAGCACCACCTTGCGCCGGTTCCCGGGACCAGAAGAGAGGATGGCGCGCTCCTGCAGCGCCCATGGCAGGTCACCGTAGAGCGGAAGCACCTCTGCGGTATCCCGCGGCAACATGCCCTCGAGCAGTTCCCGGGCGCGATGAATCTCCCGGGCACCGGGCAGAAACGCCAGCACATCGCCCGCGTGGGTGCACAAGGCGCCCGCCACGGTCTGGGCAACGGTCTCGACCGATAGCCCCGCCGGGTCGCGCTCGCAGTACTGCACGGACACCGGAAAGCTGCTCCCCGGACTGGAGATGACCGGCGCCTGCCCGAGGAGACGCGCGACCGCTGCCCCATCCAGGGTTGCAGACATCACCAGGACGCGCAGATCCTCACGCAGGCCGCGCTGGATATCGAGGGTCAGGGCGAGTGCCAGGTCACCGTGAAGATGGCGTTCATGGAACTCGTCAAAGACCACCATTCCCACTCCGTCGAGCATCGGGTCTGCCTGCAGACGGCGCGTCAGGATTCCCTCGGTCACCACTTCAATGCGGGTACGTGCCGACACCCGGTTCTCGAACCGGATCCGGTAGCCGGCCGTTGCGCCTACCGGCTCCGCGAAATGCTGCGCCATGCGGGCGGCGGCCGCCCGGGCCGCAAGGCGCCGCGGCTCCAGAATCACGATGGAGCGGCCGGCGAGCCAGGATTCGCCGAGCAGCGCTACCGGCACGCGCGTCGTCTTGCCGGCCCCCGGGGGCGCCTGCAACACTACGGAACGATGGGCTGCGAGCGCCGCACGCAGCTGCGGTATCGCTTCCTCGATCGGCAGGGTCATGACGGTGCCGGCCTCGCCTAGACCACCCGGTTGCGCGGTTCGCCGCGGAAAAACGCCGCGATGTTCTCGACCACCTCGTCAGCCAGACGCTGCTGCGCCTGGCTGCTCGCCCAGGCAATATGCGGGGTTATCAGCAAATTGGGCAGATCCGCCGACAGCAGCGGATGATCGGCCGCCGGGGGCTCCTCGGACAGCACATCGAGACAGGCGCCGCCAAGGTTTCCGGCGCGCAGCGCGGCCAGCAGCGCGGCCTCATCAACGACACCGCCGCGGGCGGAATTGACGAGGATGGCGTTGCGCTTCATGCGCGAGAGTTCGCGGCTGCCGATGAGGTGGCGGGTCTGCGGGGTAAGGGGCAGATGCAGGCTGATCACATCGGAGTCCGACAGCACCTGGTCGAACGGCACCCGTTGCGGCCGTACCGTCTCCGCCCCGCGGTGCTCCGCCAGCAGCACGTTCATGCCGAATGCCTGGCCGAGCCGGGCGACGGCCAGCCCCAGCGCGCCGGCACCGATGATGCCAAGCGTAGCGCCCGCAAGGTCGTCGTTGGTATAGGCCAGCAGGCAGAAAGAATCCGAACGCGCCCAGTCTCCGGCCTGCACTGCCTGCCGGTAGCGCAGCAGATTGCGGCGCAAAGCGAGCAGCATGGCAAACACGTGTTCGGGAACGCTGTGCATGGCGTAACCCCGTACGTTGCACACTGCCACGCCGCAGCGCCGCGCGGCTTCAATGTCGACGTTATCGACGCCGGTCGCAGCGCATGCAATCAGACGCAGCTGCGGCAGCTGCTCGATCAGCGTGCCCGGCAGGCGCACCTTGTTCGTCACCACAACCTCGGCAGCGCGCGTGCGATCGAGAACGAGTTCCACGGGCGTGCACGCGTAGTCATGCCAAGGCCGCCCGGCCACAGCGGCCGGGCCAAAACGCACCGAGGCCGCGAAGGTATCGCGATCAAGAAAGACGATGCTCATCGGTCCGGCCGGTGGCGATCCCCGGCTCCGGTGGGCGGCATCGCGGCCGAATGGCACCACGGGTCGATCTGCCCCGGAATCACTTGCCGGCCCCACCGCTGATCTTGCGGGCCACGGCCGCCGCGATGATAACGGGATCGTAGACGGGGGCGAACGGCGGCGCATAAGACAGATCGAGCGACTCTACCTCGTCCACCCGCATGCGTGCGTGCAGTGCGGTGGCGAACACATCGATGCGCTTCGCGACCGTGTCACCGCCGGCCATTTGCGCACCGAGCAGCCGGCCGCTGCCGCGCTCGACGAACAGCACCGTGGTAATCGGAACGGAGCCTGGATAGTGATGTCCGCGGCTGCTGTGACGCGAAACACAGGATAGCGCGTCCAGACCGTAGCGGCTGATCTCCGCGCCACCCACGCCGGCGCGTGCCACTTCGATATCGAACACCTTGAATCCGGCTGTCCCAACGATGCCCGCAAACCGTTGTTGGGCGCCTGCGGCGTTGGCTCCGGCGACTTTGCCCTGCTTGTTGGCGGTCGTGCCGAGCGGTATGTAGACCGGCTGTCCCAGCACTTCGTGAAACGCTTCGGCGCAGTCGCCGGCCGCGAAAATATCGGGGATACTGGTCCGCTGCATGGCGTCAACGGCAATGGCGCCGGTCGCCCCGAGCTTAACGCCGGCCGCCCGGGCCAGATCGACCCTGGGCCGGACTCCGGCCGCAACGATAACCAGATCCGTTGCCGCTTCGCCATGATCGGTACGCACGTTGAGGCCCTGGTCGCGGGCTTCGATCGCATGCACGGTCACGCCGGTGTCGATGCGCAGGCCATGACGATGGAGTTCGCCGGCGACAATTTCGGCGATGACCGGCTCAAAACCCGGAATCACCTGACCTGTCCGCTCGAGGACCTGCACCGACAGTCCCCGCTGGGCCAGCACGTCAGCCATCTCCATGCCTATGAATCCGGCCCCTATGATCGTGGCGCGACGCGGCGCTGTCTCCTCGAGAAATCGCTTGATTGCCGCGCCGTCGGTCAGCTCCCGCAGCACAAACACCCCCGGGAGTTCCAGCCCGGAGATCGGCGGACGCACTGCTTCCGCTCCGGTTGCGATCACCAGCCTGTCATAGGCCTGGACATAGTCCCGCCCGCCGGCATGATCGTGCACCGCGAGCTCCTTGCTGGCTGAATTGATCATGCGGACCTCGTGGCCGATGCGCACGTCGATTCCGCGGGCGTGCCGGAATTCCGCGGGGGTGATAACCACAAGATCCTCGATGTCCCGCTGCGGATCCTCGATATTGTAGGGCATGCCGCACGCCCCGTAAGAGACATACTGGCCGCGTTCGAGCGCGATGACTTCGGCCTCCGGCATGCGCCGCTTGGCCTGGCTCGCCGCGCTCATCCCCGCCGCAACTCCGCCGATCACTACGATCTGCATGACTTAGCAGCAACCGTCGCCGCTGCCATTGCCGGCATGACCGGCGCCCTTGGTCTCCGAAGGCGGACGGCGGGTTCCCGCTGCGGCACACCATGGTTTTGGCTCGCGCGCCGGCACCGGCGTGATCCCGATGAAGCTGTCGCGGCACGGTCCTTCGGTCAGGAACCGGTAGCTGCGCTCGCACACGGCGATACGCTCACCCCGCGGGAAGACCCGCCCCTCATCGTCGCGCACCTCGGCAAACGGTCCGCGATAGATCACGGCCTGCCCACAGTCCAGATCCGGCCCGCCGCTGCCCTTCACGGCGGTGAGCGTCACCGCCCGAAACTCGATGCCGTCAACCACCTGCCAGGGTCTTGGGTCCCATTTGTCGTAGCCCACGCCGAGAAAACCGGCTTCGGCAAAAGCACGCACGAACTCCAGTTCCTGGAACGCTCCGGAAATGCAGCCGCTCCACAGCGCGGGATCCGCCTTGAGATGGGCCGGTACCGGCTCGTCGCTGACGATGTCCGAAATGGCGGCACGCCCCCCGGGTCTGAGCACCCGGTAGATTTCGCGGATCAGCTGGCGCCGGTCGTACTCGTCCACGAGATTCAGGACGCAGTTCGAGATCACGACATCGACGCTGGCGTCGGCAACAAGCGGCCGGCACGCGCGCTGTTCATTGCGCCAGGCTTCGAACGCCGCCAGATCGGCGCCGCTCGCTACCGGGCGCACCGCGAGCCAGCGTTCCTGCGCTTCCAGATCCAGGGCCAGGTCCTGGATGCGGCCCTTGAGAAAACGCACCCGGTCGCCGCCGATCCGCGCGGCCATTTTCTCCTGGTATTTGCGCGCCAGCTCGAGCATGTCGTCGTTCATGTCGACACCGATGACGCGTCCGTGAGGACCGACGATCTGGGCAGCGATATAGCACAGCTTCCCGCCGCCGCTGCCGAGATCGAGGACCGTATCACCGGCACGCACGTAGCGGGAAGGATCACCGCAGCCGTAATCCTTTTCGATGATCTCCGCCGGAAGCGCTTCGAGCAGTCGGGTGTCGTAAGTCACCGGACAGCACAGCGATGGCTGCCGCACCGCGGCACCTTCGGAATAGCGCTCGAGAACCGCCTGTCGTTGCGAATCCATAGGCCAACCCCGGCGCGCCGCTGTGGCGCGCACGATTTACCGGCACCGCAGGCAGGACTCTTCCTGCCGCCTTGCCCGCCCCTCCGCCGGATGCCGGTTTAGCCCCGTGGAAAGCGGCGTCATCGGCCGGTACCCGCCGCCGATCAGACTCAGAAGGACCAGGCGCGTTTACCTTAACGCAAATGTCCAGGACATGCCACGCGCGCCGGCAGCATGGCGCTGCCGACACGCTCAGCAGTCCCGGGGCACGGACTTCACCGCATTCAGTCCGTCGCAGACCGCCGTGCCATCGCTGCGCTGGCGGCCATCAAAGGCGTCCGGCCGCGGACCCGAATGACCACGCGCCGCATTCCTGCCGCGGATGACTGCGGTCCGCGCGCGGCCGTCCGCAAGAAGGTATCTCAGCGCATGGCACGCACGTCTGATCGCGCGCACCACCTTTTCTGTCCGGGTGTGCCTGAGATAGGCGCGGTCGGCCGCCGATACTTCATCATAACGCTTGCGGTACTTGTGCTTGATCCAGGCATTGAAGTCGATCTGGACGGCAAGGTCATAGAGGAAATGATTGATCGGGGCGAAACCGTGCTTGCGGACGATGGACACTCCGAAATCGACGATTCCCGGGCCGCCGGCAGGCAGCACCATCAGGTTGTTCTTGCGCTTGAGGTCGAAATGCGCGATTCCGCGTTGATGCAATTCGCTGATCAGGCAAAACAGTTCGGCATAGTACTTCGGCCGGTCTTCGGCTTCGCCGTGCCGCAGCGACTGCCCCTCGAGGTATTCCAGAACCAGGTAGCGGCCGTCAATCAGGCCGTAACAGCAGGGACATCCCGGCAGCCCGGTCAGGCGCGAATAGGCCTTGAACTCATTGCGCAGCATGCGGCAACGTAACCAGCGCATCGGACCGCGACCGGAGGCAGCCTTGATTGCGAGGCGCCGGCCGTTGTCGTTGAACAGGTAGACGACCCCCTGATAGCCACTGGCCAGAACCGCGCTCGGGTCGCGGGCGCAAACCTTGACCCAGCGGACCAGCTCAGCATCGGTAACGCCCTGGACCGCAGTATTCATGGCACGGTCAGGCCAACTTGAGGTGCAGCAGATACAGGCAGCCGCACAGAAACACCACAATGAGCGGTTCGCCGTTGACGCGCAGGCTTTGCCGCAGCGACCACGCGCCGCCCGTACCCGGCCGGTATCGGCCCAGCCTCGGCACGAGCGCCCGGGTGCGGGCACTCCATTCTTCCCAGGCACTGCCGAACAGCCGATGCAGCAGCGCATCCTCGTGGGCGATGGCCGGCGGAAAGAACGCCAGCGCCAGCGCCAGCCACAGCGGAAAACTCCACCACCGTCCCGACGCCAGGCAGAAACCCGCGACGATCACGTTATTGCCCACATACAGCGGATGTCTCACGAAGGCATAAGGGCCGGTCGTCGCCAGAACCCGGTCCTTGTTCACGTGACCGGAGGCCCACAGGCGTACCGCTTCGCCCGCGAACACCAGCGCCACGCCCGGCCAGAACAACGCGGGAGCACGCTGCGGCAGCCCGACCACGCTGAGCAGCATGACGTAGACGATGGTGATGAACTGGCGGTGCCGATGGCGCCGCCTGGCCAGATCCGACCACAGCTGCTGCAGACCCAAACCGGATAGTGATGGCGCTCTCAGCCGCCGGAACATGTATCCGCCTTCCCTGACTGGCGCGCGGCACCGTTCAGGAGCCCAGAACGTAGACTGATGACTCAGGAACCCCGCTTCTGCTCCGGACTCGAGGCACCGTATGCTGTGCAGAAGACGGACCCTTCCAACACGGACTGCCCCTGCATGATAGAAGGATTGTCCTCCACTGACAAACTACTATCGCCCACCCGGGGCCAGCATGGCTCAGCCGGCGGCCGAACGCCGGCGTGCGCCTTCCTCCCGCCGGAATCCAAACCGGTCTCCCTGCACGTCGACCACGATGACGTCGCCGGACCCGAACTTGCCGGCAAGCAGTTCCTGCGCCAGCGGATTCTCGATCGACTGCTGGATCGCCCGTTTCAGCGGTCGGGCGCCGTAGACTGGATCAAATCCAGCCTGCGCCAGGCGGTCGAGCGCCTGATCGGTCAGGCGCAGATCCATGTCGCGTGCCTGCAGACGGGCACGCAGATACTGGACCTGTATCAGCGCAATGCGATGCAGCTGTTCGCGAGCCAGCGGGTGGAACACGACGATGTCGTCAATGCGGTTGACGAACTCGGGCCGGAAATGCTGGCTGACGATCTCCATCACCGCCGTCTTCATCCGATCGTAGTTGTCTTCTCCGGCCAGTTCCTGGATGGCCTGAGACCCCAGATTGGAGGTCATCACGATCACCGTGTTGCGGAAATCCACGGTACGGCCCTGGCCGTCAGTAAGCCGCCCGTCATCGAGCACCTGCAACAGCACGTTGAACACCTCCGGGTGCGCCTTTTCGACCTCGTCCAGAAGCACCACGGAATAGGGCTTGCGCCGCACGGCTTCGGTCAGATAGCCGCCTTCCTCGTAGCCGACATAGCCGGGCGGGGCGCCGATGAGCCGCGCCACAGAATGCTTTTCCATGAACTCCGACATGTCGACGCGCACCATGCTTTCTTCGGTATCGAATAGGAAAGCAGCCAGCGCCTTGGTGAGTTCGGTCTTGCCCACACCCGTCGGTCCCAGAAACAGAAACGATCCGCTCGGCCGGTTGGGGTCGGAGAGCCCGGCCCGGGCACGGCGGATCGCATTTGCCACCGCCGTGATCGCCTCGGTCTGCCCGACGACGCGCCGGCCCAGATCCTCTTCCATGCGCAGCAGCTTGTCGCGCTCGCCTTCCATCATTTTCGCCACTGGAATGCCGGTCCAGCGCGATACCACCTCCGCCACCTCGTTCTCGGTGACTGCCGACCGCAGCAGCTTGTGCTCGCGGCCTTCGGCCGCGGACGCGGCTGCCAGCTGCTTTTCCAGTTCCGGGATGCGTCCATACTGAAGCTCCGACATCCTCGTCAGATCCCCGGCGCGGCGGGCGGTCTCGATCTCCACGCGCGCGCGGTCGAGCTCCTCCTTGATGTGCTGAGCTCCGCTGACCGCCGCTTTCTCCGCCTTCCACACTTCCTCCAGATCGGCGTACTCGCGCTCGAGCTTGTGCAGCTCGCTCTCGAGGGCCTCGAGGCGCTTCCTGGATGCCTCATCGGCCTCCTTCTTGAGTGCCTCGCGCTCGATCTTGAGCTGGATCATGCGCCGGTCTAGCCTGTCCATAGACTCGGGCTTGGAGTCGATTTCCATGCGTATGCGGGAGGCCGCCTCATCGACCAGGTCGATTGCCTTGTCGGGAAGCTGGCGGTCGGTAATGTACCGGTGCGAAAGCACCGCCGCCGCCACGATCGCCGGATCGGTGATATCCACTCCGTGATGAACCTCGTATTTCTCTTTCAGCCCGCGCAGGATGGCGATGGTGTCCTCGACGCTGGGTTCGTCCACGAGCACTTTCTGGAAACGGCGCTCGAGCGCGGCGTCCTTCTCTATGTACTTGCGGTATTCATCGAGCGTGGTCGCGCCGATGCAATGCAGCTCGCCGCGCGCCAGGGCCGGCTTCAGCATGTTCCCGGCATCCATTGCGCCTTCCGCCTTGCCAGCGCCTACCATCGTGTGCAGCTCGTCGATGAACAGAATGATCCGGCCTTCCTGCTTGGCGAGATCGTTGAGCACGCCCTTGAGGCGCTCTTCGAACTCTCCCCGGAATTTGGCGCCGGCGATCAAGGCCCCCATGTCGAGAGACAGCAGCCGGCGGTTCTTGAGACCCTCGGGCACCTCGCCGTTCACGATCCGCAGCGCCAGACCCTCCACGATGGCGGTCTTGCCGACCCCTGGCTCGCCGATCAGGACCGGATTGTTCTTGGTACGACGCTGGAGAATCTGCACCACCCGGCGGATTTCCTCGTCCCGCCCGATCACCGGGTCAAGCCGGCCCTGCTCGGCCCGTTCCGTCAGGTCCACGGTGTAGCGCTCCAGCGCCTGGCGCTGGTCTTCGGCCCCCGCATCACGCACGCTCTGGCCGCCACGCAGCGCGTCGATCGCCTTCTCCAGACCCCCCCGGGAAGCACCGGCCTCCTTCAGCAGGCGCCCGAGCTCGCCCCGGTCCTCAAGAGCGGCCAGGACGAACAGTTCGCTGGAGATGTACTGGTCAGCGCGCTTCTGCGCCAGCTTGTCGGTGATGTTGAGAAGCTTCGTAAGGTCGTTCGACACATGCACTTCGCCCCCCGAACCCTCGACCGAGGGCAGCCGGTCTATCGCCTGGCTCAGCTGCGAGCGCAAAACATTGACGTTGACGTCCGCCTGCGTCAGCAGGTGGCGGCTCGTTCCACCTTCCTGGTCGAGCAACGCGGCCATCAGGTGCACTGGCTCGATGAACTGGTGGTCGCGACCCACCGCGAGGCTTTGGGCCTCGGCCAGGGCGGTCTGAAACTTCGTGGTCAGTTTGTCCATGCGCATCGGAAATGTCTCTCGCCAGGTCGTGCGTTATGGGATGTCAATGGGGCGGCACCCGGGCATTTTCAAGCAATCCCGGCTGATATCCGCACGGGCACTGCCGCGAACCGGCAGCGACCGGCTCCGGGAGCCGTGGCTGAGGCCCGTAGGCCGGGCCCGGGCGCGGCGGCGCTCATCGGCCCGTGATCAGTGATTGCAACCGCCGCAGGAAGCGGTCTGTATCGCCGTCCCGCAAGTGCAACGGCGGAAAATGCCGCAGACGCGCACGGCTGCGCAGAAACACCGCCGAAACCGTGCGGCCGGCACCGCGTATGCCTTCGATCCGCACCGGGATCACCGGCGCACCGCTGGCACGCGCCAGATACGCGATTCCGCGTTTCAAAGGTGCCGCCGGTTCGTGGTCGAGGTGTATCCGGCCCTGCGGAAACAGCGCGACGACTTCCCCGCGCTCAAGCGCACTGCGGGCTGCCGCCAGCGCCGCCCGCGGATTGCGGTCGCGCCTGACCGGAATGCAACCCATTGCCGCGAACAGCCAGCGCAGACCGGGCCGCTCGTACTCCTCCCGCGCGATCAGGAACCGTAACGGTCTGCGGCTGGCCGCTACCATCAGCAGCGGATCGAGTCCGGATACATGATTGGCGACCACCAGCGCCGGCCCGGCCGGGGGGAGTTCGATCTCTGTGCCCTGCAGGCGGTGAAACCGGCGGCACCAGATGCGATTGAGTCCGTCCAGCCGGTTGAGCCATGCGCTTCCCCATTCGGCCCGCTGGGCCGAAACGAGTTGCCGCATGAAGCGGCGCCACCCCCAGGCCGCTGCCGCGAGACCAGCGCCCACGGCTGCCGCCGGCAGCAGGCTCAGTGCCATCGGGCCCGCACCGGACCGGCAGACCCGGCCCGCCTGCACGCTCGCTGCGCAGCGGCACATCCGCTACACTCGTGGCACCGGCGGGCGGTTCTCGCCCGTGACTGCGACGCGAGCACTCGATGCAAGTTCAGGCCTTTTTTCTCGTTCTGATTGCCATACTGCTGGGCGCGCGCATCCTCGGTGAACTCGCGGCACGCCTCGGAGCGCCGGCGGTGATCGGCGAGCTGCTGGCCGGCGTTCTGCTCGGGCCGAGTCTGCTCGGATGGGCGCGACCCACGGCCGATCTGCGACTGCTGTCCGATATCGGCATCGTCCTGCTGCTGTTCGAGACCGGACTCAGAACCGACGTCCCGCGGCTGGTCAAGACCGGCCTGAAGCCATTCATTGTCGCGACCGCCGGATTCGCAATGCCCCTCGCGTTCGGCTACGCACTCAGCCACTACCTGTTCGCTCAGGGCCGGATCACCGCCCTGTTCATCGGCGGCACCCTCACGGCCACCAGCATCGGCATTACCGTGCGCATGCTCACCGACCTGCGGCGCAGCGCGACCGGCGAGGCCCAGATCGTACTGGGAGCCGCGGTGATCGACGACGTCCTCGGTGTGGTACTGCTCGCCTTCCTGTACCAGACGACGCGCACCGGACACGTCGACCTGGCCGCCGCGGGCAAGGTGCTGCTGTTCGTCGTCCTGTTCCTGCTGCTCGCCCCGATCGCGGCGGGGGTGATCGCCGGAATCATAGAGCGCTTCAGCCGCGTTAGCCAGATACCCGGGCTCATTCCGGCCACGGTCGTGTCCCTGGTCCTGTTTTTCGCGTGGCTCGCGCGCGAAGTGGGTGCACCGCAGCTTCTCGGCGGCTTTGCCGCCGGACTGGCATTGTCACGCCGGTTTCGCAGATCACCCCGGGCGGCCGCGGCTGCTGATAGCGGATTCTCCGCGGCCGTCGACCAGGCTATGCAGCCGATCGTACATCTGTTCGCGCCGATTTTCTTCGTCATGGTGGGATTGTCCCTCAACCTGCGCGCGATTGACTGGTCATCGCCGTTCGTCTGGGCCCTGGCCCTGTCGCTGTTCGCGCTGGCGATAGCCGGCAAGGTCGCCGCGGGCTTCCTGATACCCGGCCCCGCGCTTTCGCGTCTCGCGGTCGGAATGGCGATGGTGCCGCGCGGCGAGGTGGGACTCATCTTCCTGGCGCTCGGCCGGTCCGCAGGGATACTCGACGGCACCATTTCCGCGGCGCTGGTCATGGTGATCGCACTGACCACCCTGCTGCCCCCGTTCGCGCTGAAGTGGTTTTACGCGCGCTACGCGCCGCGCCTGCCCGCCTGAGCAGGCATATCGGGGCCCCGCGCCGCCGCTTTGTGGTTAAATACCCAGTCTATGCTCGGGAAACCATCCGCACATCGACCGCTTCCGCCCCCTGCGCCGCCGGACGTGTCCGAGGACGCACGCCGCGCACTGCGCGAGGACATGGGCAGCGGCGACCTCACGGCGGCGCTGATCTCCCCAGAAGCGATCGCCACTGCCCATGTCATCAGCCGCGAGCGGGCCGTGCTGTGCGGATCGCCATGGTTCGAGGAGGTATTCCGCCAGCTCGATCCCCGGGTCGAGATTGCCTGGACCGCGTCCGACGGCGACGACATCGAAGCCAACCAGGTGCTGTGCCGGCTGCGAGGACATGCCCGGGCATTGCTCAGTGCCGAGCGGACGGCGCTCAATTTTCTGCAGTTGCTCTCCGGCACCGCCACCCTGGTGCGCCGCTATGTCGAGGCGGTTGGTGCGACCGGCGCACGCATTCTGGATACCCGCAAGACCATCCCCGGGCTGCGCAACGCCCAAAAATATGCTGTCCGCTGCGGCGGCGGCAGTAACCATCGCATGGGGCTGTACGACGCCGTCCTGATCAAGGAGAACCACATTCTTGCTGCGGGCTCGATCAGCGCCGCGATTCACAACGCACGCGCGCTCTGCCCGCCGGGGACGCCGGTGGAAGTCGAAGTCGAAACCCTGGAACAGCTGCGTGAGGCGCTGGCCGCCGGGGCGCAGCGGCTGCTCCTCGACAATTTCGATGTCGCTGGACTAAGGGCAGCAGTACGCGAAACCGCAGGCCGCGCACGGCTCGAGGCATCGGGCGGGGTCACGCTGCAGTCGGTGCGGGCCATTGCCGAAACCGGGGTGAACGACATTTCGGTCGGCATTCTCACCAAGAGTCCGCAATCGGTCGACCTGTCCATGCGGTTCGACGAACCGACCTGAGAAACGGCTGCTGCCCACGGCAGGGCGCACGTCCCCGCCGGGTGGAGCCACGCCGCCGGCTGGTCTAGAATTGGATACGTCCAGTGCCGACCGACGAGAACAGCCGACAGCGGCAAATGGGCTGCGCCCAAAGCGCATCCCTGCGATGACGTAGCATCGAACGGATCTGTCCATGAACCGCAAGATCGACGTTCAGCAACTGCGCAAGGGCATGTATGTCTGCGAGCTGGATCGTCCCTGGGTAGAAACCTCCTTCCTGTTCCAGGGCTTCGAGATCCGTAGCGACGAGGAACTCGAACAGCTGCGCAGCGTGTGCCGTTATGTGTACATCGCGGACGATTCAGGCAGACCTCCCGCGCGGCCCCCTAAAGCCGCCGCCTCCGGTACACCGCGCACCGCGGTTCGCAAGCAGGAGACCGGCCAGGCCGCCATTCCTGTCACGGCATTCACGTCGCGCCGCGGCCCGCCCCGCTACCGGGACCAGGTCAGCCTGGAGCACGAAATCGGTGCGGCACAGGTGCTGGTGTCGACTACACGGGAGCTCGTTTTTTCGATCATGGACGATGTCCGCCTCGGACACAGCCTGGACGCCCCGCGGGCCAAACAGGCCGTGGGCGGAATGGTCGAAAGCGTGGTGCGCAATCCGGATGCGCTGGTGTGGCTGACTCAGCTCAAGAACAAGGATGAATACACCGCTCTGCACAGCCTGCGCGTCTGCATCCTGGCGCTGACCTTCGGCCGCCACCTGGATCTGTCGGAAGAGGAACTCCAGGTGCTCGGTACCGGCGCCTTGCTGCACGACATCGGCAAGCTCAGGGTGCCAAACGAAATCCTGAACAAACCGGCCCGGCTCACCGACCGCGAGTACGAGATCATGAAGAGCCATGTTCCGCTCGGGGTGAAGATACTCGACAGCACCCGCGGCATTGCGCCGGCAGCCATCGCGGTGGCAGCGGGCCATCACGAACGCTACAGCGGTTCGGGCTACGTCAACGGCATCACCGGCGACCAGATCGGCCTGTTCGGCCTGATCGGAGCGGTCGTGGATTGCTACGACGCGATCACCAGCGACCGCGCCTACCACAGCGGGCTTTCCGCCTACGATGCACTGAAGAAGCTCTACGAAGGACGCGGCCGGGATTTCCATCCTGGATTGGTGGAACAGTTCATCCAGTGCATGGGCATCTATCCCATCGGCAGCATCGTCGAGCTGAATAACGGCAGCGTAGGCGTTGTGATCACGGTGAACCGAGAACGCCGCCTGCGGCCGAAGGTGGCAGTGGTGCTCGACGAAAACAAGCACCCGCATCCGGTCGTCCTGGTGCTCGATCTGTTTCATGCCCGGCCGGATCCGTCCGGCACGGCGCCGGAGATACGCCGTGTCCTGCCGGCCGGGGCCTACAACATCAACGCCAACAACTATCTGCCGCCCATCAAGGTCTAGACATCAGACATCCACCGCCGCACCCGCTACGGCAGGGTCGGCGCCGTGGCACTGCATCTGCGGCCTCAGCGCTCGAGCCAGATGAGCGATGCCATCCGGCCACATGCCCCGTCGCGACGATAGGAGTAAAATCTGGCCGGGTCGGTCACGGTGCATAGACCTCCGCCGTATACCTCCGCTACTCCGGCCCGCCGCAGGCGCAGGCGCGCCAGCCCGCAGAGATCGGCCAGCAGCCGGTCCTCACGGCCATCGGTGAACAGCGCGCGCGCGTCCGCATCATCGCCGGCCAGGGCTTCCCGCACCTCCGGCCCCACCTCGAAGGCGGTCGGCCCGATGGCAGGACCCAGCCAGGCCACGAGATCCTGCGGCGCCCGCGCCATCGCATCAATGCCGCGCTCGATGATGCCGGCCGCGAGTCCTCGCCAGCCGGCATGCAGCACCGCGACCCGGGTCCCCGCCGCGTCGCACAGGAAAACCGGCAGGCAGTCTGCGGTGAGGACTGCACAGACCAATCCGGGACGGTCCGCGTAGCTGCCATCGGCCGTGGCGTCCTTGTCCACCTGTGCCGCATGAACGACCTGCGTACCGTGGACCTGCTTGAGCCAGGCCGGCTCGGCCGGAAGCCGCAGCGCCGCGCGCAGCCGCTCGCGGTTGCGCGCCACCGCGTGAGGATCGTCCCCGACATGACCGGCAAGATTGAAGCTGTCGAAGGGATGCCGGCTAGACCCGCCGCCGCGCACCGTGGTGAATGCCCTCACCCAGGGCGCGACCGGCCACTCCGCCGATACACAGTCGTCGAGACTAGCCACGGCGGTGCCCGCGGGCGGAACCGTGGGCCCGCACATCCGCCTCCAGCGCCTTTATAAGCGCCGCCATGTCCCCGGGCAGGGGACTCGACCAGCGCATGACTTCGCCACTCCCGGGGTGGACTGCCGCGAGCCCCGCCGCATGCAGCGCCTGGCGCCGGAATGCGCGCAGCATCGCCGCAAACTGCTCGCTGCTGAGCGGCGGGATGTGCAGCCGGCCGCCGTACACCGGATCCCCGAATACCGGGTACCGGTGGTGAGCCATGTGTACCCGGATCTGGTGCGTGCGGCCGGACTCGAGGCTGACCCGCAGCAGACTGTGGGCCCGGTAACGGGCCTCCACCCGGAAATGGCTGATGGCCTCCCGCCCCCCTTCGCTCACGGTCATGCGCGTGCGATGCACGCGGTGGCGCCCGATCGGCGCGTCGATTGTCCCCCCCGCCACCGCGATGCCGCACACGACCGCCAGATATTCCCTTTTCAGGCTGCGCTGGCGGAGCTGCTCGGTCAGGTCACGGCGTGCGCGTTCGGTGCGCGCCACGACCAGCAACCCGGAGGTATCCTTGTCGAGCCGGTGCACGATACCCGCACGCGGCAGGCGCTGCAGCCGCGAATCATAGTTGAGGAGCGCGTTGAGCAGGGTCCCGTCCCAGTTGCCGGCGGCCGGATGCACCACCAGCCCCGCCGGCTTGTCGATTACCAGCAGCTCGTCGTCCTCATAGATCACCTCGAGCGGAATCCCCTGCGCCTCCCAGCGTTCGCCTGCCGGCGGCTGCACGGTGATGCGGACCTGCTCTCCGCCCCGGACACGGTCGCGCGCACGGGCCGTCGCCGCGTCCACCTGCACCAGTCCGGAACGGATCCATTTCTGGATCTGGGAACGCGAAAAGTCCGGGAGAAGGCCGGCGAGCACCTGGTCCAGACGCCGCCCCGCGTGCTCGGCCGGCAGGCGCACCGACAGCTCGGTCTGCCCCGGTGCAGCCATCGATGCCGCTGTGGCTTCTCGTGCCGGGGGATTCGGAGTATTCTTCGCGTCACCCAAAGTCTGACCTGAAATCATGCCGTCCATAAATCTGCGCCGCGTCGCGGCCCTTGTCGCCGTTGCAGCCCTTGCTGGCTGCTCCACCCTGAAGAGCCCTGCGCAAAGCGCCGGGTCAGCAGAGCATTTCTACAGGGCGGGATTGTCCGCCCTCAACCACGGAGACTACACGCGCGCGATCAAGAACTTCCAAACACTCAATGCGCGCTTTCCCTACGGAGCCTACGCGGAACAGGCGCAGATCGATATTGCCTACGCCTATTATAAGAATAATCACCCGAACGAGGCCATTGATGCCGCGGACCGGTTCATCCGCCTTCATCCGACCTACCGGTATGTTGATTATGCCTATTACCTCAAGGGCCTGGCGAATTTCCGTTATCACCGCAGCACCCTCGCGAGCCTGTTCACCGGCCACAGCCGCACCCGGCGGGACACCAAACGGCTGTTGGATGCTTACGACGCCTTCCGCGCGGTCGTCACGCGCTTTCCCAACAGCCGCTACACGGCCGACAGTCGCAAGCGCATGGCCTATCTGCTCAATCTGATGGCCAGGAGTCAGGTCAACATTGCGCAGTTCTACTTCAAGCGCGGGGCCTACGTCGCGGCTGTGAACCGGACAAAATACGTCATCGAGCGCTACCAGCGTACTCCGGCGGTCGAAGAGGCACTCGGCATCCAGGCGATGTCCTACAAGAAAATGGGGATGAAGCAGCTCGCAAACGACACCCTGCGGGTACTGGAACTCAACTTCCCGGGCAGCCGCTACATCCAACAGATCCGCACGCTTCCTGAGGGATGATGCATCCGGCCCCGGCGCCGGGCCCGGTCAGATGGCCGCCGCTCCGGTCTCGCCCGTGCGGATGCGCACCACCTCTTCCACCGCGGTGACGAAAATCTTACCGTCGCCGATCTTCCCGGTACGGGCGGCGGTCATGATGGTCTCGATACAGCGTTCCAGCTGCTCCTCCCTGACTACCACTTCGATTTTTATCTTCGGCAGGAAGTCGACGACATACTCTGCGCCCCGATAGAGTTCGGTGTGGCCCTTCTGGCGCCCGAATCCCTTGACCTCGGTCACGGTGAGTCCGGTGATGCCGGCCTCTGACAGGGCATCCCGTACATCGTCGAGTTTGAATGGCTTGATTATGGCTTCGATCTTTTTCATTTCCAATCCGGTTCGTTAGGCCAGCAGCCCAATTTTATCAACATATCCGCGCGCAGCGGGGTTTGCAAGTGGCACGCTCCCGCCGCCTATAGCTCGCGATAGCCTGAGGTAATGGGGTAGCGGCGATCACGGCCGAATGCACGGCGCGTAATGCGCACCCCAGGCGCCGCCTGCCGCCGCTTATACTCGTTGCGGTCCACCATTGCGACCACGCGCCCCACCGTGGCGGCGTCAAATCCGGCGGCGGTGATGTCCTGAGGGGAACGGTCGTGCTCGATATACTGCTCCAGAATCGGGTCCAGCACGTCGTACGGCGGGAGGCTGTCCGAATCCTTCTGACCGGCGGCAAGCTCGGCGGAGGGCGGGCGTTCTATCATTCGCAGGGGGATGACGGGAGCAATGCGGTTGCGGTATCCAGCCAACCGGTAAACCAGCGTCTTGAACACATCCTTGATTGCGGCATAACCGCCGGCCATGTCACCGTAGAGCGTGGCATAGCCCACCGCCATTTCGCTCTTGTTTCCGGTGGTGAGCACCAGGCGCCCGGTCTTGTTGGAAACGGCCATCAGCAGGCTGCCGCGAATGCGCGCCTGGATGTTCTCCTCCGTGACATCCCGGCCCCGCCCGCGAAATTCCTCGCGCAGCGCCTCGTTGAACGCCTTGACCATCGGCTCGATGGGAATGATCGAGTGCCGCACTCCGAGCGTCTTGGCCATGGTCGCCGCGTCTTCCAGGCTCATCGTCGCGGTGAATCGCGACGGCATCATGAGCGTTTCCACCTGCTCGGCACCCAGGGCGTCGACCGCAATGCACAGCGTGAGCGCCGAATCGATGCCTCCCGAGAGGCCGATGGCGACTCCCTTAAAGCGGTTCTTCGTCACGTAGTCGCGCACGCCGAGCACAAGCGCGCGATATACCTCCTCCTCGGGAGGCATGGGCGCCGGCAGTGGGACGCCGACCGGCACAACATCGGTGCCGTGAACACGAAAATCGACGGCAAACAGGCCTTCCTGGAATGCCGCAAAGCGCTGGGTCACGACCCCATTCGCATCGACCACGAACGAGTCCCCGTCAAAAACGAGTTCGTCCTGTCCTCCAACGAGGTTCACGTAGACCGCCGGCATCCGGTTCTCACGGGCGCGCGCCGCCATGATCTGTTCGCGCTCGCGCCCCTTTTCCATGTGATAGGGCGAGGCATTGACGGTCACCATGAGCCGCGCACCGGCCTGGGCGGTCAGCCGCACCGGTTGCGGCTGCCAGACGTCTTCGCAGATCGTCAGGCCCACGGGAACGCCCGCGATGTCGACGACACAGGGGGCGCTGCCGGCCTCGAAATAGCGCTTTTCGTCGAACACGCTGTAGTTCGGCAGCAGGTGCTTGTGGTAGGTCGCTACCAGGACTCCGTCGCGAACGACTGAAACCGCATTGAAGACCCTACCGTCAATGCGCCTCGGATAGCCTACGATCAGGTCGATGCCGCGGACGTCACGGCACAGCCGGTCGAGCCCCGCCTGCACCTGATCGTAGAGGTGCCCGCGCAGCAGAAGGTCTTCCGGTGGATAGCTGGTGAGCGTGAGCTCGGGGAACACCACGGCATCCGCCTCGATGCGGCGCGCGCGGTCGACCGCCCGGAGCACGCGCTCGACGTTGCCGGGAACGTCCCCGACCAGGAGGTTGGTCTGGGCAACCGCCAGCCGCAGCGCCATCAGGCCCATCTCCGCCGCACGCATGGGGGCGCCCAGCAACCGCAGCGAGAGGGTGTCTGAGATGATATCGTCGTATCCATTTCCGCCGCCGGGCCTGCCGCGATCTGCACATCTGGGCGGTTGCAGGATCGCAACAGCCGCGGCTATTGTGGGCCAATCCGCCCCATAAATGAACCTCCCGCCGCGGACCATAGCGGGGGCGGGCGGCCAGCGTACCCGGCATTGCCGGTGCAGTTCCGGCAACCGAGCAACGCCCGCGCACCGGTTGTCCGGGCGCGACTGCCCGCGCTCCCGCGACTGGCGCGGCAGGCATCTGGCCGGATTCTGCCGGACGCCGCGCATGCCGCCATCGCAACCATGTTGGCCCGGCGAGCACCGCTTCGCGCGCGCCCGCAAAACCCTGCTTCGAGAACCCTTTAGGGATCGCCCCGAACAGCCGCCACGCAGGAGGAGCCGCCTGCCTGAGCCGCATGTCCCGGCGGACGCCCCTGCAGAAGGAATCCGGGCCCCTGTTCAAACACCGTGACCCACGGGCGGTCACAGTATTACACTGGATCCATGCGGGTATCGGTTGCAGAAAGCCTCGAGCAGGTCCGACCGGATGACTGGGATCGCCTGACTGGCGGCGACAATCCATTCCTCTGTCATGCCTTCCTCTATGCGCTTGAGTATAGCGGATGCGCCTGCGCCGCCACCGGCTGGACGGCGCAGCACCTGTTGCTGCACGATTCCGACGACCGGCTGATCGGCGCGGTACCGTTGTACCTCAAGAGCCACTCGTTCGGCGAATTCGTATTCGACTGGGCGTGGGCGGACGCATATGGCCGTGCCGGCCTGCGCTATTACCCGAAACTCGTGGCCGCGGTCCCGTTCACGCCCGCTGCCGGCCCGCGCCTGCTCGTGGCTCCCGATGCAGATCCGGGCACGACCAGGAATCGCCTGATCGGCGCGGCACGCGACCTGGCCGACCAGCTGGGTGTTTCGTCGCTGCATTGGCTGTTTCCCGCGGACGCCGACATGGCAGCCCTGGAAGCCTGCGGCATGATGCGAAGGACCGGCTACCAGTTCCACTGGCATAACCGCGGCTACCGGGATTTCGAGGAATTTCTAGCGGACTTCTCGTCCCAGAAGCGCAAGAAGATCCGGCGCGAGCGCCAGCAACTGCGCGAGGCGGGCATCGACACGGTGGTACTGACCGGCGATGATATCCGCCCGAAGCATTGGGAGCGGTTCTATGAATTCCACCTCGACACCATCCGCAAGTACGGGGGCGCGCCATTCCTGACACCGGAGTTCTTTCTGGCGCTCGCAGAAACCCTGCGCGATCGCGTTGTCATGGTCGTCGCCCGCAACGGCTCCGAGGATATTGCCGCAGCACTCAACTTCCGCAGCGCGGACACGCTGTACGGCCGCTACTGGGGGGGAATGCAGGACATTCCGGGCCTGCATTTCGAGACCTGCTATTACCGCGCCATCGAGTACTGCATCGCCGCCGGTATCGCACGGTTCGAGGGAGGCGCCCAGGGCGGCCACAAACAGGCGCGCGGCTTCCTTCCCAACAAGACGTATTCCGCCCACTGGCTCCGCCATCCGGAATTCGCACGTGCGGTGGCCGATTTCCTGGACCGCGAGGATGGCGCAATGGAATCCCATCTCGATGAACTTCATGAACATTCACCGTTCAAAAAAAGGGATGGAATCTGACCGGAACGCGCCCGTGTGCGGCCCTGGGCACGGCGAGCTTGGGGTCCCGGGAGGATTGCCGGCTTCCGGCCACCCAACCGATCGGACTATGCCACCGCACCCGTCATGCCGATATTGATGCCCTACGGATCCAAGATACGCTTCCCGCCGCCGGAGATGGCTTCGGCGGAGGGACTGCTGGCGGTCGGCGGCGATCTGGGAAGCGAGCGGCTGCTCGAAGCATACCGCTGCGGCATATTTCCCTGGTATAGCCCCGGGCAGCCGGTCCTGTGGTGGTCACCGGACCCCCGCATGGTGCTGTTCCCGCAGCAACTCAGGATTTCCCGCAGCCTCCGCAAGACGCTGAAAAGCGGGCGATTCCGTGTCACGCTGGACATGGCATTCCGGTCGGTAATCGAGCGCTGCGCAGAGCCGCGCCGCAACCAGCCTGGCGGCGGCACCTGGATCACATCCGAGATGCAGGATGCGTACTGCCGCCTGTACGCAGAAGGCCATGCTCATTCGGTGGAAACCTGGCTGGGCGAAGATCTCGTCGGGGGCCTGTACGGCGTATCGCTGGGCGGCGCGTTCTTCGGAGAATCCATGTTCAGCCGGACCACCGACGCATCCAAGGTTGCTCTGACGCATCTGGTGCGGCAGCTCGAGACCTGGAACTACAGTCTGATTGATTGCCAGGTCGCATCCGCACACCTCTCCAGCCTGGGCGCCGAAGAGATGCCCCGGTCACGCTTCCTGATGCTGCTCGCTGCTGCCCTCAGACTTCCAGGACGTCCCGGGGCCTGGACATCGGAACTCGGGACTCAGGCAGCAAGCCGATGACGGCTACCCAGAGCAAACCGAATCTGTACCTGTCGATGCCGCATCCTTGCAGCTATCTGCCAGAGCGGAACAGCACGATCGTGTTCGTGGATCCGCACCAGGCGCTCGACGCCCGTAGCTACGCCGACTTTGTCCGACAGGGTTTCCGCCGCAGCGGCGAACTGGTATATCGGCCCTATTGCGAGGGCTGCGCAGCCTGCATTCCGGTACGCATTCCGGTGCAACGTTTCCGCCCCTCGCGGGGCCAGAAGCGGGTCTGGAAGAGAAACGCCGACGTCCACGTGGCCATCCGGCCCGCCGGTTTCAGTTCCGAACATTTTTCGCTGTATCGCCGCTACCAGGCCGGCCGCCATCCCGGTTCCACCATGGACGATCCTGATCCAGAAAAATACATCGGGTTTCTGCGCAGCGCGCACATGGAAACCGAATTCTGCGAGCTGCGCGTGGCCGGCCCGGCAGTTGACGCGGGCGCTGCGCCGCACCACCGGGTCGGTGATCTGCTGGGTGTTGCGGTGACCGATGTGCTGCCGGATGGACTTTCCGCTGTCTACACCTTTTACGATCCCGAAGCACGGGCACGCGCCCTGGGCGTCTACGCGATCCTGTGGCAGATCGCCGAGGCCCGGCGGCGCGGCCTGCCGTGGCTGTATCTGGGCTACTGGATCGCGCAAAGCCCGAAAATGGCCTACAAGACAAACTTTCAGCCCCTGGAAGCCCTGCGCGACGGGCGCTGGGAGCCACTTGTCAACAGGCGTTCCTGATGCGGCCACCCGGACCGTATCACCGGCGGCGCCGCGGACCAGGCCCGGATTTCGGTCCGGGCTGCGTTATGGTCATCGTGCGGTCATCATCCCGCGATAATTTGTGCCGGCACCGACGGGATCGATGGGCCGCGCCACCGGGCCGGCGATTGGAGGCAAGCCAGAGCACTCCCAGGCAGCAGTGTCCTGCGGATTGCTCCTTCCCCTGGGGACTACAGCCATGCTCAGTTTTCTCTTCCGCCTGTTCCGCGACTTCCGTGCGGATCACGGATTCCATCCCAATACGCTGTATATAAACGACTTTCATTACCGCAAATTGCGAGAAAGCGTTTCAAGCCTGACGAGCGACGCCGAGCTGGCCCGTTTTCTTGCTGTCGATATCATGCTCAGCGAAGAGGCGATTCACCCGCATGTCGCTTGGTTGGTCCCGGCTCATCGCCAGCGCGCCGGCAGCAGATTCGGCTGATAACAGCCGCCTGCCTCCGGACCGCCTGCGTGCCCCTCCACACCGAATCCTAAACTGCGCCTTTACGCCCTTCCGCGAGTGGGGCATCATACGGCGCCAGCAGAGGGGGTGACGACCCCGTTCCGAATTCAACCGTGAGGTCAGGCGTGGCAAGAGAAGAAAGCATTGAAATGGAAGGGACGATCATCGAGACCCTGCCGAACACCCTGTTCCGGGTCCAGCTCGAGAACGGTCATGTGGTCACCGCCCACATTTCCGGAAAGATGCGCAAGAACTACATCCGCATCCTGACCGGCGACAAGGTCACCGTGCAGCTCACCCCTTACGACCTCTCCAAGGGCCGCATCACGGTCCGCGCGCGCTGACAGTTCTGCCGACTGCCGCACCATCGGCGCGCAGGTTCAGCTCCAGCATCGTTCACCCACAAGCAGCGCTTCAGGCATCATGGCCTTGATGGCTGCCGCAATCTCCAGAATTACCCCCGGCCTGGGGCGCACCGATATCCATAGCAGATTGAGCCGCATGTTGAGTTCCGCAAATACCACTTCCGCATACCGGCCCAGCACTGCCTGGATGCGGCCGAGGATCTCGGCGAGCTGATGCGCCGGTCGGTTGCGCAGGCCGGGAAACAGGACCATGAAATCACTCAGACGCTGACCGTGCTCGTCGCGTGTCGGCACGCGCTCGTACAGCGGGCGACTCGATTCAAGAGTCGGCGCTGACTGCGACACGATGATGGGCTTCATGCCGTTACCCTAAGCCAGGCTGCCGTCCCTGGCAAGCCGTGCCCGCCGTCCGGCTCGGACCGGAAAGCTCCGCAGGACCGCGGTGGGATCCCTGCGGCTAAGGCTTCACCAGCGTGTAGCCGCGATGCACCAGCTTCACGATCTGGACAATCCCTGCCGGAACCGGAGTCGCATACGGATCCAGTTTCGGCCGATAGCCGAGCTGCTTGGTCATGGCTGCCAGAGTATTCTCGCAGGCATCGAAGTGGACTCCCGATGCAGAAAGGCTCTGGATGCGGATAAGGTTCGGGTTCTTTGCGAACAGCAGCTTCAGGCCGGGTCCAAATGCGACGACGTGGATCTTCACATTGTCGAGACCATAGGCATTGATGAGGTTATTGGCAACGTTGAGCACCAGAGTCTGCGTCGCAGGCTTCGCGTTGCTGATCTGCAGCACAACCTTTGTCACGGCCGCCTGCGCCGCGGGAATTGCGCCCAGCAAGGTCACAAAAGTCAGCATGGCCAGTGCAATCGCATGTTTACGCATGGGTTCTGTCTCCTATCGAGATAAATCAAGTGATGATGGAACTGTGACCGTGGCTCTTAATGCCTGGTGATCGCCACTCGGGACCCCGGTACCCGGGAACGGGTACAACTCAAAAGGGCATCGACATGATGTAAGACGCTGCAACCCGCCCGTTTATTCTGCAGGACGCAGTCGGGGCCGCCTCCGCCGGGCCGGGATCCCGCGCACACTGAACCCCGCCCCGATCCGGGCGCTATCACCAGTACCGGAGACCGGCCGCACGGGCCACGATAAGCTCTTGTTCCCGTGTGGAATTCCTTGATCAGCGGAGCCGGGTACGAAGCAGACCCTGCGCAACCCGGGCAGGTTTTTCCCCGCTCCGGGCTGCGCAAGCGCAAACTGGCGACGGCCGTCAGAACCCGAAGGCGAGCTCCCCGTCCTTGACGCTCACCTGCACATGCCCGCCTCCTGCGAGCTTGCCGAACAGGAGCTCGTCGGCAAGGGGCTTCTTTACCTTCTCGCGGATCAGGCGCGCCATGGGCCTTGCACCCATTGCCGCGTCGTAACCATGCTCCGCCAGCCAGGCCCGGGCGCGCTCATCGAATTCCACGGTGACACTGCGCTCTTCCAGCTGGGCCTCCAGCTCCAGGATGAACTTGTCCACTACATGTGCGATCGTGCCCTTGTCCAGCGCCCGGAACGGAATGACTGCGTCCAGCCGGTTGCGGAACTCAGGGCTAAACATCCGCTTGATCGCCTCGACGTCGTCGCCGCTGTGATCCTGGTGGCGGAACCCCATGGACGAACGGCCCATGGACTCGGCGCCCGCATTGGTCGTCATGACGATGATAATGTTACGAAAATCCGCCTTGCGCCCGTTGTTGTCCGTCAGGGTCCCGTGATCCATCACCTGCAGCAGCAGGTTGAACACGTCCTGATGGGCCTTCTCGACCTCATCGAGCAGCAGCACTGCGTGCGGATGCTTTGTCACCGCGTCGGTCAGAAGCCCGCCCTGGTCGAAACCGACATAGCCCGGCGGCGCGCCGATCAGGCGCGATACCGTATGCCGTTCCATGTATTCGGACATGTCAAACCGGATCAGCTCCAGTCCCAGCACTTTCGCGAGCTGGCGCGTGACTTCGGTCTTGCCTACCCCAGTCGGCCCGGAAAACAGGTACGAGCCAATCGGCTTCTCCGGCTGACCCAGACCGGACCGCGCCATTTTGATGGAGGTCGCCAGGGCGTCGATCGCCTGGTCCTGGCCGAACACGACCAGCTTCAGGTCCCGCTCCAGGGTGCGCAGCGCCTTGATGTCCGACGAAGACACGCTCTTGGGTGGAATGCGGGCGATCTTGGCGACGATATCCTCGATATCCCCCACCCCGATGGTCTTTTTGCGCTTGCCCGGCGCCTGAAGATGGACGCTCGCCCCCGCTTCGTCGATCACGTCGATCGCCTTGTCCGGCAGGTGCCGGTCATTGATGAAGCGCGCCGACAGCTCGGCAGCCATGCGCAGCGCCTGGCTGGTGTAACGTACGCCGTGGTGCTGCTCGAAGCGAGCCTTGAGTCCCTGCAGTATCTGCACCGTCTCCTCGACGCTCGGCTCGGTCACGTCAATCTTCTGGAATCGCCGCGACAGCGCCCGGTCCTTCTCGAAGATGCCGCGGTACTCCTGGTAGGTCGTCGAGCCGATGCACTTCAGGTCGCCCGAGGACAGCACGGGCTTGAGCAGGTTGGAAGCGTCCATGGCGCCA
>JAJYEK010000187.1 GCA_021785795.1 Pseudomonadota bacterium | reverse complement strand
CCCCAAAACGGTGCGGGGCGGTCGTCACCGGAATGCCGTGCGCGCGCTCATAGTCCGATAGCTTCTCTTGAGCAGCCTGCAGGCGGCGGCGTAAAAGGTGCGTCTGCTGGTCAAACCAGGCAGCGGTTTGCTGTTCAGGTGCCTCCTGGAGTTCGAGATTGGTCTCCATATAGGCCTTGACGAAGGTGTTCGCCATCAACGCCGAAAACTGGGGCTGGGTCGTGGTAAAACTCACGTTCACCACATTGGATTCCCGCTCCGGTTTCACGACCAGGCGCTTGAGCAGCAACCCCGCCAGCCAATCGCGGATGTCGCCTCTGCCATGAGTGGACCGCATAAACTGTCTCTCGGTCCCGGGGTTCGTGGCGAGATGCAGGTCATGTATCACTTTGAGCGCGACGTTCCGACTTTTGATGATATCGACTTGGGTAGCGAGATAACCCGGCAGGAGCTGAACCGGCAGGACCTGTCCTGTGATGGGGTCCTTGCTCTTGAAATCGACCACCACCGAGGCGGTTGCCGTGTACTGTTTCGGCAATAACAGCGTAATGACGGTGGTCGTCATCACGCAGACAAGGAGCATGCCCAGGATGGCCCACTTGCGGGCCGCGAGGATCATGAGGTATTGCGTAAAGTTCATTGAGACCCGGAATCTAGTGCCGTGACCTGTTTATGACAAACCTATTGAGAAGCGTAGCCGATCGGCTGCCGCCACGCTTCTGCACAACGAGCCGGCTGAGCTTGACCGGTGCAAGGCCAATACCTGACAACGCAAACGCGACACGAACGACGCGGCATCGAGCAGGCGTTTGCTCGCCAGGATGCGGATCGAATGCGGCGTCACCCTGATGTTTCGTCATCAACGCGCCTTGGTACCAGTGAATGTAAGGAACGGTTTAAAATCACGACCACACGCCGCCATCATGAAGCGGCAACCTTCTATTGACTGGGGCGAGGCAGATTCCGTTTATAAACCGCATCGGCTAGCCGCGTTAGCGTTTTCTTATAGAAACCACGCCTTGGCTCCGTCCATACTAAAACCTACGCCGTCTGACCGTATGACGCAAGCACGCCACACACCGTATGGGACGCAATCCGAGCCAGAAACTTCTTGCGCGTGTCCGGCGAAAACCGTGGGGCATGCCGCCCCTCTGCAACCCTTTCGGATCCACCCCGCCGAATCCTCGTATCCCGCTAAAACAGACTCTCTGGAACCCGGATCACATCATTCGGCAATACCGGCGTAGACAACCGGGCATGCAGTGTATGCACAACACCGTTTTTGCCCTGGCGCAAAATCTTGATCCCCGATTGCGTTCCGCGCAGCGTCAGACCTCCTCCCATCGCCAGCGCCTGCGCCACTGTCATATCGGGCTCCAGCGGGAACGAGCCGGGCCTTTGCACCTGGCCATAGATGTAGAACACGGCTTCGCGGGGCACATAGATGATATCGCCATTGCGCAGGATCTTGTTCAGGCTCCCGCCACCCGGCTGGAACAGGGCGATGGCGTTGATGGGGTCATATTCGGTCTTGCCGTCTTTCTTCCGGATCAACATGATGGTTTCTGAACCATCGGGAACGATGCCACCGGCAAGCGCCAGCGCGTCAGTAATCCGACTCTTCTTCTCCAGAGGATATTCACCCGGCCGATTGACCCGACCCAGCACCGCCACCTCCTGGCTGTGGTACTGCACCACCGTCAGATTGACCTGCGGTGACCGTATGAACCCCCCGGCGCTTAAGGCGTGCTCGATTTGCGCATCTGCCTCTGAGGGCGTCTTGCCACCGAGCCGGATCGCGCCGATCAACGGAAAATTGATCGTGCCATCGCTACCCAGTCGCGTTTCAAGCGTGAGATCAGGGTGATCGTAGACAGTGATCCGCACCATGTCACGAGGACCCATGTGGTATCCGACCCCGGCGGCGAGCACAGGCAGGGCAAAGAGTGCGGCGAGAAGCGCGATGGCGCAACGGAACCGATTGTGCATTGAGCGTGTTTCTCCACGATTGGGCGGGGCATCAGAGCCAGTACACATGGTGGATATTCCTGACGATCACGACGAGCGTGCGCAGATCGGCACTGAGCGCCCAGTTGCGCACGATACATTCATTATAGTCGAGGTCGTCGTGGATATGCTTACATCTTCCCCAGGACCTCGGTTTCGCCACGGAAACCATTGACCTGAACCCAGTCGGTGACCCCTGGCTCGACCTGTGTGCCGCATCATATAACCTCAGATCCGTTTGCGGTAGGGTTCGTTCCGGCGACCGCGTGCGGACCTAAAGATCCAGCCGGACATTGGCAAAAACCGAATAAAAACGGTACCCGTAAAACGGGATCGTCGATTTTTGCTGCCCGGCCTGCAGTCCGATATCGACAGCAACCATTGGCTGCGGCTTGTAGACCAGGGTGAGCGCACCGCTCTCGTCGTTATCCACCCGGTGCGGTAATCCAAAAATAATCCCGGGATCACCCTTATAATTATACTGATCGCGCATCAGACTGGCCTGCAGGGTGACCACCGGGGTCATCTGCCAAGCGGCATTCAGGCTCGCGCCGGTATCAAGCACAAAACTCGCGTACGCCAACTGTTCCCCTGCGGGCTGTTGGTACACGCTGAGACTGAGTGAGGTGTTGCCTGTTGGCGCATACGCCGTGGTGAGTTTACTGATCACCCCGGAAAAATTGCGCTGGGGGATATTCTTATTGAGGCGCTCCAGGAGCCCGACCTGCGCCGTTATCCCCGTCTTCGCGGTCGGGGCCCAGGTACCCACCACATCGAATGTGTTCTCCCGGTAGCTGTTGTCCACCGCAGACCCGCTGACGATCTGCTGATTCGGGTAAAAGGAATCAGCCTCCCGCAACTCCGTCCGCAGGCTGCTCCCCTTGGGCGTACGATACTCCAGGATCTCGGTGAGGCTGCGTTCATTGTAATTCAGATAATACTCATAGACGCTGCTGTTCAACAGGTTGGAGTCGGCAGTGTGCACTCCGACCGTCCAGCGGGGATCCAGCAGCCAGTCGATGCTGGCAAACGCGCGCCTGTCGGTGTTGAGGTTGTTGACAACGACAGGCAGCTCTATGTAATTGAAACTGGTCTGTGCGACCTGTTGCGTGACGCCCACCCGACCCTTCCATCTGCGGGCGAACCGCCAATTCCACTGGGACAGAAGGTTGGACCCATCGTAGTTGATCACTGAAAACCGGGAATATCGCACCAAACTCTTGGTCGCCCTGAGCAGGATCTGTTGCCGGCCCGGACGCCAGTCCACCTTGGCTCCGAAATCCAGCACTTGATCGCTGTCCGCAGCAGGCCCCTGCAACAGCAGCGGCACGCCGTTCTGGGTGAGGACAATGCTTCCGTTTTGCGGCAGGCGAAACACATTGCTGTTGTAATACTCCCCATAGGAAATGATCGGCTGGAAGGTATCGCCTTCCCAGGCGCGGGCTGGCTGACCTGCGGAGAGGGCAACCACACCGCACAGCAAAAGGAACCGTTTCATCCTGGAGCTTCCATTAACCATCACGCCACCGCGAACGCCGGCGCAAACCGGACCGAGAACGAGGAGATGCTCGACTGACCCCCAATATCGCCAGCCATTGGCGCGCTCGCACGAGGGCGCAAGACATCTGAATATCCCTGCTGCCAGCGATGGTGTAACACGCCCAGGTGAGCCGTGTATAGCGCGGAATGTTCACTGTGTTCTGCACATCGTCGTGTGGCAATTTCGCCTCTGAATTCCTCAAGAAAAACGCTGCCGGCATGCACCAGCACGACCGGTTTTCCGCCTAGCTGGTCCAAGGTGTCATCCGAAAAGACATGCGCGTTGTTGCTGTGCCACGGCCCCCGCCATCGCCAGTTGTCGGTTGCCCTGTGGTCCGTTACGCGCACCATACCACTGCCTGGCCTCAACTATTCTGGCTGGTGAGGCGAGACAGTTTTAGTTCTTTTTATTCTTTTGTGGCCACTGTACCGCAACATGTCGCGATTGGCGCCGCGGCGTCGATAATCTCCTGCATTCATCCCAAAGATAGCAGCGTGACGAACCTGGCGATCGACGGTGACACGTGTCCTACCGCCCCCAGTAAAGACCTGGCGCCAGACAGACAACGGCGGGTTCGCGGTCAATGCCAAGCTCTTCCATTCATGGCGCTCGGGGATCAGATCGAACAGCACAGATGTTTCTGCCTGCCCCACCGGACGTCACTGAGATCGTCCATGATCGGCAAGCCGAAGCGATCCGGCTTGACGATCTCCGCCAGACACCGCGCCGCTGGCAGACACTTCACCAGATCACCGGTGCGTGTGAAGTGGGCCAGATACCCGAGGTCGACAGCCCATTGCCATAGCCTACATGGGGCCCTTGTGCCCACGCCCGGTGGCCCAAACGAGAGCAGGCCGGCCTTGTTCGATTAGGGAAAAAAGGGCTTTTTTGCGTTTACACACACTTCGGCGATGGGTCACGAGCCACAACATCTGTCCTGCCGGCCTGTCGAGGCAGGCGGGTTGCTGTGATACGTTCTTGTGATCCCCGCAACGAACCGTTGCTGCCTGCAACCAACCTTGCTCCTAATGCGCTGGTGCGTGGCCTGTCAAACGCTCAACCGCCCCCGGTGGCATATGGCGGAACAATTCATCCATGAACTTCACTTGCGCGCGATAGGCCTTCCTGGGATCCCCCGAGAGATCAGATACACGCACCAACATGCCGTCCGGGATGACGCCTGTCAGCCCATAGCGGATCTGCGTCATGAGCCGCTGAAACCGCGACAGCACCACGTGATTGCCCATCGTAAACCAGTAGGTAACAGGCTCCTGCCGGGGCCCCCGGGTCGCAAAAAACCGTGTGCTCGGGATGGCCGACCCATCGACATGAACCAAGGTATGGATCAGATCCTTGATGTGGAATCCCTGAGCGGCATAACACACCTCCTGGCGGTGCGCCTGGAGCTGATCGGTCTGCTCAGTGCCAAAAGCGATCGTAAGCATCATGTGATCACCATGGGTGTTGACATAGGTACGCGAGAGAATCTGTCCGTACGTCAGCTTGAGATTTGCCTCAACCTGTGGCGAGGGAGTAATCGGGATGATGTGCCGGTCGACCCTCCAGTCACCAAACTGGGTCGGCACAACCTTGCGCAGATCGATCTGCGGACCCTGATGCGCCATGAGATGCGTGGGCCTCAGGACAACCGCCAGCACGGCACCCGCAAGCATCACAAGGCCGGCGACCAAAGGTTTAAGTCTGATCCCCACCGGTCGACCCGTTATGCCCTAAGGGAACCCGTTTGCGGTTGGGGAGAAACCACCCAAGAACCGCATCCAGCGCGAACATCAGCAGCACCGCGACATTGAAAAGCACGATCCCGGCGAACGGATGCAGAAATCCATGGACTGCGATCGCTCGATCACTCCAATAATACGTAATTAATGCGAGCACTACGACGCGTACTGTATTGGAGATAAATGCGATTGGCAAAATGCTCGCGAGCAGGATCCCGTTTCTGAGCCAGCTCGTGTTCTGAACGAGGTAGATATACAAAAGCCCGAGGGCCGTAAGGCTGAAAACGGCGCCCAGTCCCGAACAGGCGTTGGCGATCAGGAGCTGATACGACCCGATGGTCAGGACAACACCGTTCCGCGCGATGGGATAGTGGAAGAAATAGAGAATGTTCTCTGCGACCTGGGATACATGGTTCTTGAGCGGAGTGGTCGCCGCAGCCACGACGAATCCAGGCAACGGGATAATAAACAACAGGAAAAAGAGCGGAAACCAAAAGGCGATCGCGGTGCGCCGACCCAGCATGATGAGGAGCAGCCCTAGGAGTACCGGGATCTGGGAACCTACCTGAAGAAGCGGGATGTTCTGCGAGCGCCCCACCACATACGCGCACACGCCCAGCACGAGGATTGTCCAGCCGACGACGGTGTCGAGAGGACTGAGGGTCACATTTGCCGAAGAGGCACTTCCAGGTCTGAGCAAAGCACGTTTCTGCCAGAGCAGAAACAGCACGACCGCGAGTACGATCGGGCCGTGGGTATCCTGATCGATTCGCCATGAGTCCGCTGCAAGTGCCCAGTAAGTAGGGACGTACAGCGCGAGCAGGCCGGCGAACACGGGCCACCACGTCTTTAGGATGGTCCCCGAATCGGGGTCAACCGACGGAGGCAAAACCGCACTCGAACTCATAGGGTCAAGTTAACCAACGAGAGGCGCCGCACAGGGCGTCGGTCCGTAAATATATAACGGCTCGCTTGGTGGTCACATGGAGGCCATCCATCCCTTGCGCACCCGTCGCGGCGCGTCAATCGCCAGCAAATCTGCCTAAATTTCATGGCGCTCTCTAAGGGGGACGCTGCTCACTTCATTCCCGAGATCCACCTCACGATCAACAAGGGTTCCGGAGACCATCTCTAAAAATACCCCGCTGACCCGCGAAGACCCTCTTGCAGAGCCCCCTCTTGAGGGACTGGGCGCCGGAAGGGCAAATCCCGTTGCGGCACGGTTAGGCATAAGGCTTGCGTCCCTTCACGGCATACTGCAAAGTGATAATAGACTCATCCGGGGTACCGCCGTCAAGTACGGAAACGGCTGCTGCGATACGTACCTGGCCGGCATACGATAATCAACCCGCTTAACCGGTACCGGCCCACCCCCGACTGCGAAAATTGTTTTGGGGCAACAAGTCTCGACACCGCCTCTTGCAGCCCCCGGGGCGAGGTGGGGCGTCAGCGGGTACTACCCAAGCCACCGCGTTTCACAGGGGTGATGGGCCTCGATTTACCCCATGAACGTCGAATATTCCATGCGGGTTTTTCATGGTGCTAGTCCAAATCCGTCGTCACGCTGATCGGGCTGCGATCACAGTGGGTCAGGCTGTGAGTTTCAGGCGGCGCACGCGGAGGGCATTGACGGGAAAGGTGGGCGGTCGCTGGCGGGGGCATATTCTGCCCCGCAGCAATACACACCCTCGCTCACATTCAAGCGCTGCGGGACGAAATATCGGGCAGATACTCAATGGACAGTCTGCCATGGGCTAAACATCAGACCGCCTCGATCCTGGCACGGTGCCCGGGGGCGTTTGCAAGCCAGGGGTCGCACGTCAGCAACGGCGCATCGAGCACCTCCGCCAGCGCCACATAGACGGCGTCGTATGCCGTC
>JAJYEK010000186.1 GCA_021785795.1 Pseudomonadota bacterium | reverse complement strand
GGGCGATAATGGGGTATGCAGCACAGGTGTGTGCAGATCCGGACCATGACCAGCCATTGCGGTTTCCGCGACCGGTACACGTTCTTGCAGTAAGGCGGCTGCTGGGGCACGGCGCAATCCGGATCTTTGAGCCGGCCCTGTGTCGCCACTTCTGCGAGGGTCGCCAGCAATTCAGGCGTCCGGTTGACAATGATCACCGGCTTTTTCTGCCATGGAACAGTCAACTGCATGCCCGGCTCTATCGGGGCCAGGTTTACCGTTGTCGATGCCGACGCGGTTTCTGCAGCCGTCGGTTCCAGGGACTCGACCATGGGCACCACCGCTGCCCCGATGACCGCCACCCCTACCACGGATGTCGCGGCCGTCAGGAACCGGCGCCGGCCCAGGTCGGGTTTGCTGGTCATATCCCCAACTGTCTTTGCCATGCCTTCACCTCAACCTCAACGATTGTCTCGAACGCCCATTCCGGCCCGAGTCTCTGCTTTCCTCACACCCCGATGTATCCCGCCCGGTCGCCATTTGCCCCGGACCATTCAGACGGTCCTGCAGCGCGCGTCGGAACTCCGGCGGATCCATTCCTGTGCCTTCCACACACCATTCTGCGGGCGGCCGTCCGGACCCATGAGATAGAGATACATGGGTATCAATGTCTCCGGACACGGATATCCGGCAAGTGGCGCCCCGGGATGCGTCCGCAACCGCATTGCGGTGCGGCAAGAACCGGGATCCAGAACATGCACCCGGATCGCGGTGTTGCTTAATTCCTGGGCCAGCATAAAGCCGAGGTTTTCGACGCCGGCCTTGCTCACCGCATAACCGCCCCAATATCCCTTCGGGCGCTGCGCGCACTCGTCGCTGGTAAAAACCACCGCGCTATCGGCGGCCTGCTTAAGGAGTCCAAGGCAGGCCTGTGTCATCAGAAATGGCGCCGTCAGATTGACCCGTAACGCAGTTTCCCATGCGGCGAACGGATGAAATTCAAGCGGGGTCAGCAATTCAAGTTCGGCGGCGTTGTGCAGAATGCCTTCCAGATGTCCGATCTGCCGGCCGATATTTTCCGCCAGATCGCGATAATCCTTTGCAGAGGCGCCCGCAAGATCCATGGGATAAATTGCCGGCTCACGGCCGCCCTGTTTGAGGATTTCGTCGTATACCGCCTCAAGCTTGGCAACGGTGCGTCCGACCAGGATCACTTCGGCACCATGTGCGCTGTAGGCCAACGCCGCCATGCGCCCAAGACCGTCGCCGGCCCCGGTGACCAGAACAGTCCGTCCCTTCAACAGCTCCGGTGATGGCGAGTAGGAAGCCAATGGCTGTTTCCTTAGAGCGTGCGGGTGAATGCCGCGACCTCTTTGATCTCTTTGGTTGTCAGCTTTGCGGCGATCGTCTGCATGATGCTGCTCGATCCGTTAGTGCGCAGCCCCTGCTTGAAATAGCCGAGCTGGGTCGCCACATACGCGGCGTGCTGGCCGGCAAGCCGGGGAAAGAGCGGTGGCAGGCCCCGTCCGGTCGGACCATGGCACGCCATGCACGCAGGTGTGTTGGTGCTTGTAATTCCGCCCATGAATATTTTTCGTCCCGCCGCAACCAGCGCTGCCGGCTCTGTGCCCGGCGCTGGCCCCTTCTGGCTGGCGAAGTAGCGTGACACCTCGGAAATTTCATTGTCGGGTATCGTGGCCGCCATTCCCCACATGATGGATTTGGCAAGTGGGTCGGCACGCGTATGATCTTTGAAAGCCCGGATCTGCGCAGTAAGGTAGGGGGACCATTGGCCAGCCAGGTCGGGAAAAGTGGAGGCCACGGAAACACCGTTGACGCCGTGACAGGCGGCGCATGTCGCAACGATCGATGGAGGTTTCTTGGCTGCATGTGCAGCTCCGGTCAGAAGAAGGACCGCACCCGCTACGACACCGATTTGCCTCAGCCACAGATTGCTTGTCATTACC
This sequence comes from Pseudomonadota bacterium, assembly GCA_021785795.1. The sequence goes on along the minus strand of JAJYEK010000186.1, from coordinate 5,226 downwards.
ACTCCTCACGCTTTCGTTTTCTATGATTCCGATACTCTTCGCTGCAGGGTTCCTGTCCGGACAAAGTCCGGTTCCCGAAGGAAGCCGCCCCTGTTCCGCGGATCCGGTTGACGGAATCGCGCCCGGCTGCCTGCAGGTTCCCGCCGCAACCGGCAATCCGGACGCGCAAGGCAGTGCCATTGCGGCAGATGCGCGCGGTTGCGCATTCCGGGAAGAACCCGCCCCCGGGTGTGCAAAGCCCACGCGGGCGGGGCGGACGCCGGTGCCACCGCACGGGGCAGAACACAAACGGGCTGTGACGGCCACGTTACGACAAGCAGCCGTCACGACCCGGCCTTGTCCATATCCAGACCAATTGAAAATCCCGCCGACTGCGTAGCAGCGCAGCGATTCGCCGATTCGGCCCATCGATCGATTGCCAGGGCGCCGATGATGTTGCCGACGACCGCGGTGTCGGCGACCGGAAATCCGTGCTGCCGAAAGTCGGTCGGGCTTGAAACCCCGGCGTTCATGGCATTGCTCCGTTTCGCAGGACAGTCCGCAGCGCTGCCCGTGATGGCCCGCGGCTTTTTCAGTATGTCCGTCAGAGCGCGACTAAAGCAAGCTTCATGCCATAAGAATTTTCTGATAAATCAACGGTCCGTGCCGGCGATGCGCGTACGGCCGGGTTATTTAGCCCGTATCTGGTGGTTAGGATCCACCTTCCCGGCCGACCGGGCTGCGTGTGCGAGTTTCGCTTCCAGGTATTCCTTAAGCACCAGCGCGCTGTTGTGGTGAATGTCGCGCGCGCTGTAGCAGAGCGTGACGTGATGCGTGCGTGCTGCTTCGAGGATTGGCTGCCATGCGGGCGGGTGTGCATCCAGCTCTGCGCGATAGCGCCTTCGAAATTCCGTCCACCTGCCCGGATCATGGCCAAACCAGCGACGCAGGGCCGTGCTCGGGGCAGCCTCTTTGAGCCAGCCGCCGCTCAGGTCCAGGGATTCTTTCTTTATGCCGCGCGGCCACAGACGTTCGATCAGGAAGCGAACCTCCTTCCTGCGCCCGGATGGATCATCGTAGACACGCCTGATCTCGATCATGGATCTCCTCCGCCATTCCGTTGCGCGCCCCCGGTCACTGCATCGGCAGCCGGCGATTGCGGATCATCTTCGGGGGGATAGCTCAGGCGTCCGGCGCTGACACGGGCGAACGGGGTCAGCACATGCAGCCGCAGCTGGCCGGGGCCGAGAATGTGGGCGACCGCCAGACCGCCGACAACCAGGGCATCGGCGATAAGCGATCGATGGCAACGCCATGGAACCGCTTCCGCGCACATCAATGCGGTCCGCTCGCCGGTGGCCAGTTCGGTCACCGTTCGCAGCGCCGCGTCAAATTCCGGCGTCAGCATGTAGTCCGCGTATCCCCGGAACGACGCGTTTCGCCAGCCGCCATTGGGTGATCCGGGCAGGGGCCGCCGGCGGCCGCCGAGGCCGGTCAGATGCATATAGCGGATGCCGCCGTCGCCCAGCACGTCGGCCAGCCGCTCACCGTTGAATTGCGGATTATGGCGCGAGTACGGGAATGAGCGCACGTCCACCACACAGCTGACCCCGTTGGCGCGCAGCAGCATGAGAAACTCCGCGAGCGGCCGTGCGGAATGTCCGATGGTAAACGCGGTTGCCGGCGGGTCAAGCGCAGCCCGGTTCAAGACAGGTCATCCCGGGCCACGAGCCTGCCCGCCGGAACCCGGCCGGGGCAGCGGCGAGGCGCTTCTGCGGCCGTCACCGGGTGCACGCTGCATCCGGTGATGCACCGACTGCTGCCGGCGTCCCGGCCGCGATAGACCCATAGTTGCTCTGCCAACGTGCCTCCGTTCCGCAGCGGGAGCATACGGGCGGCAGACGGCCGTCTGCTGACGCTCAATATCAGCCGGAGATGCGGCCCCTGAGGGATTCGGCGTCGACCTGGCCGGGTGCCGAAATCAGCCCACGCGCTGCGTCAATCTGGCCCCAGGTGTTCCACAGCAGCACGCCGCGCACCCTGCCCGATCTTAGGTAATAGACCACGCCTTTCCGGAATGGCTCGGTCCAGTCCTCAATGATATCGTAATCCGATGCAAATTCTCCGACTGCCTCATAGCCAAAGTCAAACAGGTCGGAATAGAAATAGGGCAGGTGGTCGTAGACTTCCGATTCCCCGGCCATGTTGCGCCCGGCAACGGTGCCCATGGAGTTGGCGTTGTCTTCGTGCTCGACACGCCGGCGATGTCCGAGCGCAGAGCTGTAGAAGTTGGCGACATCGCCGGCGGCGTAGATGTCCTCACGGGTCGTGCGCAGGTACTTATCGACGATGATGCCGTTGTCAACCACGAGTCCCAGAGCCTTTGCCAGGCTGACCTCGGGTTCGATTCCGATCCCGGCGATGACGGCGTCGGCGTTCAGGGTCTTGCCGCTGCGGGTCGTGACCGCGGTCTTCGCGCCGGTCCTGACGACCGCACTGACGTTCTCCTCCGGCAGCAGGTCCACGCCTCGGTCGCGGTACTGGGAATTGAGAAATCCGGACAGGCCGGCGGGAAAGATGCGCGCTCCCAGCCCGCGCTCGGGAAAGATCATGGTGACCTTGGAGCCGTACATCGCCAGCGCCGCAGCGATCTCCGATCCGATGAAACCGCCGCCGATGACGATGAAGCTCGCGTGGTCGGCAGCGAGTGCCCTTACGCGCAGGTAGTCCTCCATCGTCCGGAAGTAGATCACGTCAGGGTCGGCGAACGGCAGGTGCCGCGGTGTGCCGCCGGTCGCAAGCAGCAGTCTGTCGCATGTATACACATTTCCATGGCCGTCGCTTAGGCGTTTTCCGTCGCTCACTACCGCCCGCGTATTAAGACGCAGTTCGATGCCAAGCTCGGCGGTATTGCGCCAGATGGAATCCAGCGGCTTGCCAGCCCACAGCTTCTTGCTCAGTGGCGGGCGGTCGTAAGGCGGATGGGGTTCACTGCTCAGCATGATGAGCTTTCCGTCCTTGTCGAGTTCCCGTATGGCGCGTGCCGCGGCATCCGCGGTCATCCCGCCGCCGACGATCAGGTATTTGCACCGGTTATCCATGTTGCCTCCATCTCCCAGCGCTGTCGTTGCTATCGGAGATCCCGGGTCCCGCGCTCCTGCGGTTGCAGCAAGAGTGTACCGCCGTGTCTTATCGCGGCGATACCTGGCAGGGCACAACCGTGCTGCATGGCCGCCGGAATGCCGGTTTTTACCGCGGCGGGCTCGGCGGGGGTCGCCTGCCATTCCGATGATGGCCGGTTTCCACCAGCCGTGCCGGGGCGAGCCGCTGCCCGGCCGGCGATTGCCGACGCGAGGGGTTGCGCTCCGCGCCGCACTCGCGCCGACCGGCTGTGTGCAGGCCGGGTAACGGCGCGACTCTATATACTACCGCTTCCCGGGATCGGAGCCATCCACCCCGAGCCGCCTGCCGGTCACGACCCGGGCGGAATCCATGAATCGCCGGTGAGGCTTGCACGCCGGACCCGCCGTGCCGGCTCGATCGCGCTACGGCAGCCGCATCCGGCTACTGTGCCGAAGGCGGTTCCTGTTTATGCGTCGATGCGCGATCGGCAGAGGGCGAGGACTGCACGCTTCCCGGGGCACCGGCGTCTGTTCCGAAGCCGGTCGCACGGCTGTTCCACGCCGCGCGGCAAGAGTCGGCCGTGGCGCCGAGCCTGGGCAGGCCGGCGGCCGCGGTCGGCCGCCGTGATGTCAGTTGCCGGGCCGCGCGAGGTTGTACTTCTGGATGCGGTAGCGCAAGGTCTCGCGCGTCGCCCCGAGTGACCGCGCGGCGGCAGTGACGTTGAAGTTGGTACGTTCCAGGGCACGCTGGATGATATGGCGATCCATGTCCTCGAGCGCCATGCTGCCGTCCATAGGCAGCAGAAGGTGATCATTGTGGTTTGCCGTCGGGTTTGCCGCTGCAGCGGCAACCGGAGCGGCGGCACTGCGAAGCTGCAGCCATTGTTCCGGGAAGACTTCGCTTTCGGCGAACAGCACGCAGCGCTCGACGACGTTGCGCAGTTCGCGTACGTTGCCTGGCCAGTCGTGGGCGTGCAGCTTGCTCAGGACTGCCGGCGGGACAAACTTCACTGATTTCCCGGCCTTGGTATTGAACTCGGCGAGAAATGCCGGTACCAGATCATTCACATCCTCGCGACGCTCGCGCAGGGCGGGAAGGTGAAGGTGGAATACGCTGAGGCGATGAAACAGATCCTGCCGGAACCGGCCGGCGCTCACCAGCGATTCGAGATCGCGGTTGCTGGCGGCCACGATCTGCACCTCGACTTTGATTTCCCGGTCGCCGCCGAGGCGTCTTATGGCCCGGTCCTCGATTGCCTTGAGCAGCTTCGCCTGCAGATCCAGGTCCATCTCGCCGATTTCATCCAGGAAAAGCGTGCCTCCGTGCGCCTGCTCGAGCAGGCCCCGGTGCCGCCCGCGCGCACCGGTGAAGGCGCCCGCCTCGTGTCCGAACAGTTCCGACTCGAGAAGTTCGCGCGGCAGAGCGGCGCAATTGAGCTCGACGAGGGGGCCCTCGCGGCGTGCACCGCTGTGGTGGAGAATGCGCGCCGCCAGACCTTTTCCGGTTCCGGTCTCGCCGCTGACGACCAGTGTGCTGAACGGAACATGGCTGAGCTTGGTGAGCATGTTGCGCACTTCGCTGGCGGAATTGCTGTGCCCGAGAAACGACGAAACCGGATATTTGCGTGACTGCGCTGCTGCCTCGTCCTGCAGACGGCGCTGGGCACGACCGCTGCGCGCGGCGCCCGCCACGATCATGTCGAGCCGATCCTGGTCACAGGGTTTCTCGACAAAATCGAACGCACCCAGACGCAGGGCGCGCACGGAATCCGGTACGCTTCCGTAGGCAGTGAGGAGAATCCACTCCGCGCCCCCACGCTGGCTGTGGATCTTCTCGAGAAGATCCAGCGCATTGCCATCCGGCAGACTCATGTCAGACAGCACGACCAGAGGGTCGATACGCTGGTCCACAATCGCGCGCTCGGCATGCGCGAGGGTGGTCGCAACCACAACCTCCCAGCCTTCTCGCCGGTAATGGCGTGCGAGTTCGGCTCCAAGAAGGATTTCGTCTTCGATTACCAGTAAAGTGTCAGCCATTGTGAAGCTCTCCGCAGGGTAGATCCATGATGACGCAGGCGCCGTGAGGTGCCTGATTGCAAATGTGCAGCTCGCCGCCGATATCGGT
>JAJYEK010000031.1 GCA_021785795.1 Pseudomonadota bacterium | reverse complement strand
ATGCTGGACAATCTTGTCTTCCAGCGCCGCGATACCCAGAGGCCGTTGTGTGCCACCTGCTTTGGGGATGTAGGTCCGTAGGACAGGCTGGGCACGGTAGCCGCCGCGGTGAACCGCGGCAGCCCGCCACGCGTTCCTCTTGGTCGACGGCCTTCCCTCCACGGTCTCCGCGGTATGACCCGCGTTCGACCGATTCATCGGTACTATGCCATCGTCCGACTTCCCACCCCGGGTCCCGTCAGGCTCATCGCCAGCGGCATTCCCTGACAGGTCCAGCCGATTACAGCTGGACTGCGGCGGGATCTCCCAGGTCCCGTGCATGAAGCTTCGATGCGTGCGCGGGGTCTCAGATCGCGCGGGATCGTGCGATGACTCGCGTCTGGCGCCATCGTCCGTGTTGCCTTCCGTATCCATTAAGACGTCGGCATCCCGGAACTGTCCGTTACACGACTCCATACCCGGCCCACATCTTCCCCTGTCAACGCTTCACGCCGGCACTTGCGCGCCGTCGCGCATGACTCGGGGCCAGACTGGTTCGCTACACCCTATCCGCATGAGGCTTGCGCTCACCGCTTCTATGCCGGTTAGCCTGGCGCACAATGGAATGGACTCCTGCTTGCGGCTGATGTTTGAGATCGCTGGGCCTCATGCCGATGCGGCCTGCTCCCATCAGTCTGGCACTTTGATGCCGTCCTGGCAGGGAGAAGCCCTTCCCATCAGTTCAGCTCCTCAGGCTGGCATGAGCCTTATAAGTGTAATCTCCGGGCTAGTGCCAAAGCGCACTGGTGGCCCCCACGTGCCGGTGCCGGCGCTTACGTAGACCCACATGGCACGCTCGCGCGAGAGTCCGGCCACATGCGGGGCATGCACGAGCCGTACAGCAAGAGTCCATGGAAAGAACTGCCCGGCGTGGGTGTGACCGGATAACTGCAGATCGAACCCGGCCTGCGCCCCGAGCGGTGCGAACTTCGGGTTGTGGGCAAGGAGAAGGCGAAAATCGGCATTTGGCGCATCATCGAGCGAGATTTCCGGCCGCGCCAATCTATATGCCGGATCAACAACTCCGCCGACAACGACCGTCGCCATGCCCTTACGGAACACAATATGCTCGTTCAGCAGCACTCGCATACCCATATGCCGAAAGTGCGCGATCCACTCGGGCGCTCCTGAGTAGCAGTCGTGGTTACCGAGCACGAAGAAAGCCCTGTCGTTCTTGGCGAGTCCAGCGAGCGGCGCAACGTCCGGCCCAAGGCGTTCCACTGCACCATCGACCATGTCACCCGTGATGGCCACCAAGTCCGGTGCGAGGTCCTGGGTACGCTCGACGACGCGCTCGACATAGCTACGACGGATGTTGCGACCGACGTGCAGATCGGAGATCTGTACGATGCGAAAGTCCTTGAGATCCGGATGCAGCGCAGACACACGCACCACAACTTCCTTCACCCGTGGTCCGCGCAACGCCGTAAGCGCACCGACCACCAGAGCGCACAACGAGGCGACAAGCACTACCGGGATGCCCTGCTGCGCCACGGCTCTGTGCACTTCATCGAGCGATAGGAGGGCCGTGACGAGGAGTACCAGGTCTCGCGAGAACGTGCCGACGAGGATGAAGCTGACCCACGCCATTGAGAGGTAGCTCGCCTGATGAACGAGCCCGTCGATCCGGGTCTCCTTGCGGTCCCGCCGCTCGCCCCAGTAGATCACCGGGACGATCCAGACGAGCACAAAGGGAATCGCCAGTAAGCCGCTGCCCCACGGCCCCGAGGCAAGACGCGCTGCAACATAAACGTATGCACCTGCGAGGAGCACAGTGACAGCGATAACGAAGGGCTGAAGAAGGCGGGTCATTGGGTAGCCTTCAGATGAAAGTCAGCACGGGTCGTCCTAACCGTCTTGCACACACCCATGCTAGAGCATCAATATTCGCGCACTACAGCACATCGGATGATTGTTCATAATAGGCGTTGGACGGCCTTTCCGTCAGTATATCCGGCCTGGTTGGGCAGTTGAATGAAAAGCCCTTGTTTTACACATACCATCTCAGCCCAACTCGGGAAGCGCACGGGCTACCTCTGCCGCAAGCCAAAACCAAACCGGTGAAGTCACGATATGAAGCCGCCTGTCGGAAAATAGCTCGCATTCGCCAAGGCAAATAGCAGAAACTCATACACGGTCGAGGCGAAATGCATCGAAGCGATCCTTTTGCTCCTGCAACGTCTCTTCCACATGCACGAAGATACTTACGCTCTGCGTGGCCATGGCAAGACTTCGATCGCGCTACTCGTTATGATAAACGACAAGGGAATTCGCCGCTCACGCCTCGCTGCGGGAGAGGGGCGACCGCGCGAAATGGATTCGGCGTCCGCTTAGGAATCCGACGAAGGAATGCAGGGGAGATGCCGATGATCTCTTATGTGCACAATGTCGCGACCACGACGGTCGAGGTGCCGACGGTGACAGTGAAGAATCCGGCGCAGAGCGAGCCAGCACCGCCTGATCGCTACCGTATTTCGCTCTACAAGCCCAACTACATCATACCGTTCTACTACACGGCGACACCCGACCAGGGAGTGTACGCCGGGCAGACGCCGGAAGGCCAGAGTCTCAAGCAAATCGAGTTCAAGTTCCAGTTCAGTGTGCGCGTCCCGGTGTTGAGCAACATCGGTGGAATGCCCGTGACACTCTACGGCGCATACACGCAGCTTTCCTACTGGCAGTCCTACGTGCGCTCGCCGTTTTTCCGCGAATCCGACTACGAACCAGCGATCTTCTTCCAGTACGCCTTGGGTCACCCCCTGCCTTGGGGGTGGCAGTGGCAATCCGCGGATGTCGGCGCCGTACACCAGTCCAATGGGCGCGGCGGGAATTTGGAGCGCTCTTGGAACCGCATCTACGTGGGTAGCACATTAGCGCACAATGCCTGGACCGTACGGGTGCGGGCCTGGTACCCGATCCGCGACCAAAGCCTCATGGAACACAACCCGGATATCGCGCACTATCTGGGCTACGGGGAATTCGTCGTAAGCTACCACCGCGGCCGGCAGACCTTCTCGCTTCTCTCGCGCAACACGGTGATAAGCGGTTTCTCACGCGGTGGCACACAGTTAAGCTGGAGTTTCCCTCTGGTGCAGGAGCTGCACGGCTACGTGCAATTCTATTCCGGGTATGGCCAGAGCCTCATTGAGTACAATCATCGTACCGAGGCCCTGGGCATCGGCATCAGTCTCAACGACTATTGAGCGCCACCCCCCGCCAAGGCGATGGGAGCGAACACGGCGCAAAGTCGCGCAGGGAAGGAATTGCCTCGCAATCGGGCCTCGAAACAGGCATCGCTGAACACGTTGAGAGGGGTTCGGCGGGATTCTTCTCCGGTGGACCGGGGCGCAACCATGTTCATCCAACGGTCCGTAGCAACAAATGCCCGATCAAGCAGCAGTCAGAACGATGCTGCCACGCCGGCGTGCAAGATGAACTCCCTGGTCGCACTGTCCGGCTCCAGCATCTCGTAGCCGCCGCCAATCGGGACCGGAGCCGACGCGCCGTAACCGAATTGCTCCCAACGCGCGCCGATGCGCAGATGCAGGATATCAGTCAGCGCATAGTCGGCATCAAGCCCGAGCGCATATCGGACATGGTCGCCCAACCCAAAGCTCTCGTCCGGCACCCCATAGTTCACAAGCCCCGATGTCGCCATGCTGCCGCTGAATGTGGTGGCAATGGAGCCTGAGAGCGACAATACCAACGGCTGGGTGGCTCCAGCCCATCTTGGCGCGAAAAGTTCCTTTACGCCGGCCCCGATCCAATCGTTTCGGTAGGTTTCCGTGTAGGGCTCTGGACCGCCCAGGTTGCGCTTCCACGTCCTGATTCCTGCCTCCAGGTATGGTAAAACCGTCATGTCTGTTGCCACATCAAACGCCTGCCCGAGACGGCCTTCAAACTCCAGAATGCGGTTCCCGGTCAGTCCGTTGGCTGGCGTGCCATTTTGTAGTGCCCCCACGTAGGTGTCGTTCCCGCTGAAATAGCGCAGCCCCAGCTGTCCGTATGCCCCGCGGCGGTTGGTCGCCCGTAGTGTCACGCCAATGCCGGGGATTGTCCCGGACTCGCTGTCGAGCGTGGCAACACCTTCGGTCTCCGAATAGTTCTGCTTGAGAGACAGATATGAAAATGATGCCTCATTTAGAGATGATACGATATTCGCGTGCGTGACCACCGGCATCAGCGCGCTGATAGTTAGCACGACGGAAAACGTGCTCTTGTTCACGCTCGGCTCCTTTGCCTCAGGTCAAAAGGAAGAGTTGTCCCCGGGATCTTTATAATAGAAGTCTACGTTCCTTACTTCTGCAACTGTTGATATGGTAGTGTTTTACGATCCATGCCAGACGCGCAGTGCGAGTCTTTTTCCTGACGCTAGATTCGGCAGTCGACCGCCCCCGTCAAACCCAATTTTCGAGCGCCAACTCGCCTGGCGGGCCAATCGTGGCATGCAGGAATCAGGCAAAGGCCCGCCTGGGGATCGCGCAGAGGCAGTCCGCGGTGGTGTTTGCCGCGATTGGCCAGCCGCACGAAGACGAATCGCGCGATGAGCTGGCAGCGCCCGGGGTCCTGGATGGTGAAGCCACCGCAGTCCCACTGGTTCTTCAGTTCATCGAAATTGTTCTCGCAGTCGGCGCGATCGCGGTAGAACTGGGCCAGCGTGGGAAGCCGGTGCGACGTGGGGATCACGGGCACGGCATGCTCGCGGCGCAGCGTCGGCACATCGGCTTCGATGAAGGCCAGTTCGTCCTGGGGGTTTTTCGAGCTTCTGGCCACTCTAAAGTGCCAGCCTTCGCTCGACGCACATTGCCGTTATCAGGTTGACGGTGCTCGATTGCGCATTCCGATCCTTTCCTGCCAGTGATTCTGGAGCAAATTGCCGCCCTTTCCGGACCAATTCCGCCCCTGGTAGCGAGCCCGGTCGGAACCTGTCGACGTGGCTGAACAAGTCGTAATCGTGTCCCTTTTCGACCTGGAAAGCGGGGAGGGAAGGAATACCTGGCCCGCTATCATGCCGAACGTAATCACCGGGGTATGGGAAACCGGTTATTGTTGCCCTCTTCCGATTCGCGGCCTTGTTCGTCGGCGCGAACGCCACAGCGGGATGCTGAGTAACTACAACCGTGAAGGGGGATGGGTGTTGGCGACTCGATACATGGACAACACACTCCACGGGCCGTTTGCACGCAGCGCGCATCCGGATTTTTCCCGTACACACACAGCACCAGCACCCAATCCGGCCGGCGAGGTAAAACCCCACAATTCCACGCACCTTCTTGGCGTTTCATGGATAAACTGCCCGGGGCACTAGAATTCTTTAAGCCACAATGGAACAATCGCCGGCCGTGCACCCACCAACCAAACGTGGGTGTCGACTATTTCGGGTCGAGCAGATGATCAACAAGTCTCTGCCTACGGGACGAACCTAACCGCAAGGAAAACAATGGGTACGATGTCGACTGTCTTGTCCTGGCTCGGGCGTCTGTTGCAGTGGGTGCGCCGGGCACTGCTCAACCTGCTGACCCTGGTCCTGCTGGTGGCGATCGGATTCGGCGTGTTCCAGATGCTGTACCGCCCGGGAGTACCTTCCACGGCGGTGCTGGTAGTCGCTCCACACGGGCATCTGGTGTACAGCCCGCGCGAAAGCCCCTGGCAGCGCTCATTGGACAAAATGCTCGGCCGTCCGGCCCCGGATGTGCTGGTCCGCCACCTGACGACCGCCATCGACCGGGCTGCCAGCGATCCCCGCATCAAGCTAATGGCTTTGGACCTGCAGGACTTCCAAGGCGGCAGCATCACCCAGCTTCAGACCGTGGCCCGGGCCCTGGAACGCTTTCGCAAGGCAGGCAAGTCCATCTACGCCTATGCCTCGAGCTATTCCCAGAGCGATTATTTGCTCGCAGCCCAAGCCAACCATATCTATATGAGTTCCCTGGGTGCGGTGCTGATCATCGGATACGCCAACTATCAGCCCTATTTCAGGGACCTGCTCCACCGCCTCGGGGTAAAGGTGTATGTGTTCCGCAAGGGCAAGTACAAGTCGGCGGTGGAACCGTTCATCCGGACCGACATGTCTCCTGCCGCCAAGGAGGAGACCGAGACCTGGTTGAAAACGTGGTGGTCGACCTATAAGGAAAGCGTCGCCACCGGCCGGGGTCTGACGACAGCACAGATCCAGGCCTACGCCCAGGACCTGCCCCGGCTCATTACCGCAGCCAAGGGCGATACCGCCCGCCTCGCCTTGCGCTGGGGGCTGGTATCCGAATTAGGTGATCCACACGCCTTCACCATCGCCATCTCCAAAGCGTTGGGACACGCCAATGGCGATGTACCGCAGATCGGTTACCGCCGGTACCTGGCCGCCACCCGCAGCGGCTATCGGAGCGGTCCGGCCGTCGCGGTGGTACCGATCGACGGCATGCTGGTCTCTGGCAGGACATCGGTGCCCGGTGTAGTGGCCGCCCGATCCACCGTGGACCAGCTCGACCGGCTGGCGCACGACAATTCGATCCGTGCAGTAGTGCTTCAGGTCGACAGTCCCGGCGGCAGCGTCGACGCGGCCGAAGATATCCGCCAAGCCGTGCTGCGGCTGCGCAAGGCGGGCAAGCCGGTGGTGGTGTCCATGGGCACCCTGGGCGCATCTGGGGCGTACTGGTTGTCCACCGCCGCCCAGGCGATCTACGCTCAGCCCACCACCATCACCGCCGACATCGGTGTATTCGCCCTGTTCCCAAATTTCACGAACACTCTCCACAAGATCGGTATCGACGTTTCCGGCGTCGCCAACACGCCCACGGCCGGCGCCCTGTCGCCCTTGATGCCCCTCAAGCCGGATATCGCCAAGGCCATGCAAGCGTCAGTCGGCCATCTGTATTCGCGCTTCGTAGATCTCGTGGCCAAGTCGCGAGGGCTAACTCCCGCCCAGGTCGACTACATCGCCCAGGGGCGGGCTTGGAGCGGGAAGGAAGCGCTACGGCTCAAGCTGGTCAACAAACTGGGCGGAATCCAGCAAGCGATCAAGGCAGCGGCACAATTCGCAGGACTGCTGGCTGGCCAGTATCACGTTCGCTACCTGCCCCGGGCCGGGCAGCCGGGCATGTTGAGCGCACTCGAGCCCTCCGCGGGATTCGGGCCGCTGGGGGCAGATAGCGGTCCGCTCGCCTCGGTCCGGGCCGCTGCCCAGGTGCTGGGTGTGCATGACCGCGAAGTGCGAAACCTCGCCCTGCTGCTGCGCTGCGCCCATCCCTATGGCCTGTTCGCCTACAGCCCCATTGCGCCGCCGCAATGAGCACGGTAACCCTGGCTTTCCGAAAACTTGCCGTGCCATTAATCGGGCACTTATGCCCTTAACGACAAGACCACTACCCCTAGAGGTCGGCACCGATACGCCAAAAAAACCGAAGCAGATCAGCCGTGCTGTGATCACGCCACAGTGGCGACCACCAGACGCGTCAAAGGGGGCAGGACAGATGATCGAATTTTTGCGCAAAACAGCGATACCCGGAGACGCTCACACAGCTGTTCCGCAAAGGCCTTCTTATCCATCCTGAATCTCCTCTCTCATGCTGCGCGAGAGCCGCTGGAGCTCGTCACGCGTGAGGTATCATTGCTCATTCCTGGCATTGACTTAAACGAGGTAACATTGCTTCGGTCTTGCCCGGCAGCAGCAAATCAACCGCGCCCCGCCACGCTTGCCGCGGCCCGGGATGCGTACACGCTGGGACCGTGGAAGACCTGCGGCCGGAGCCTGATGGCAGATTGCTCAAGTTTGCCTTATCGGCAGATTTTATCCGGGCGATGAACGTCGGAATTTGCAAGCTCTGCGGAAACGCAAAAGAATCGGTCCGCACGCACATCATTCCAATTTTCCTTTATCCGGAGGACGTTAAGCGGAACCGGATGGATTTCGTTTACGACGAGAATGGAAAATTGCCTCGGTCCAAGCTCTCCAGCGGCTAGGATACGCCCGTGTTAGGTGGGCGCCTCCTCCACCGTGCGCAGCGTCGTATCGTCACCCCAGACCAACGCCCGGTCGTCGGGGTGGATATAGGTCAGCCGCCGCACGGCGCCGTCAACCGCGCGCTGCCGCGCGCTGCCCCGACCGCGGCCGGCGCGGTGCCTTCGGCTTGCGCACCAGGCTCTGCCTGATGCTCAGGGCCCGGGCGCGCGCCTCATCGAGCGTGTCGCCGAGGCAGGTGTAGTGCCCCATCTTGCGCCCGGGGCGCGCCGTGCGCTTGCCGTACAGATGGAGCTTGGCGCGCGGTTCGCGCAGGATCGCCTCCCAGCGCGGTGCGCCCCGGGTCCAGAGGTCGCCGAGCAGATTGGTCATCGCTGCGGGGCACAAGAGCGCGGGGTCGCCGAGCGGCAGTCCACAGAGCGCGCGCACCTGCTGCTCGAACTGGGAGGTAACGCAGGCATCGAGGGTGACGTGACCGCTGTTGTGCGGGCGCGGCGCGATCTCATTGACGAGCAACTTCCCGTTCGACACGAAAAACTCGACTGCCAGCACGCCGACGTAGTCGAGCGCGCTGGAGATGCGCACGGCCGCGTCCACGGCAACGCGCGTTACGGCCCGCGGCGCGCGTGCCGGGATTAGGCTGGCTTCGAGAATCCCATGCCGGTGGCGGTTTTCGATCGCGGGATAGATGACGGTGGCACCGTCCGCGCCACGCGCCAGAACGACCGATATCTCCGTCTGCAGAACGCACAGCTTTTCCAGCACGCAAGGCTGGCCGCCGAAACTCTCGAAGGCGGCGAGCGCGTCGGCAAAGCGATGCACCCGCGCCTGGCCCTTGCCGTCGTAACCTAAGCGGGCACGCTTGAGCACAGCGGAGCCACCGAGGCGTGTGAGCGCGCCGGAAAGTTCGCCACGGTCGTGCACAACCGCGAACGGCACGCCCGCAAGACCGCACTCCGCGAGAAAGCGCTTCTCGCGGACGCGGTCCTGGGCGATGGCAACGGCAGCGGCGCCCGGGCGCACCGGTCGGGTGCGCGCGAGACGTTCGAGGCTCTCCGCCGGCACGTTCTCGAACTCGACAGTCACGGCGGCGCACAGGCGCGCGAGCTTATCGAGTGCCTGCCGATCTACATAATCAGCCGCGAGATGGACATCGGCCAAGCGTCCGGCCGGGCTGTCCGGATCCGGATCCAGTACGACGACACGATAGCCCATGCGCTGGGCGGTGATCGCGAACATGCGCCCGAGTTGGCCGCCGCCGACCACGCCGAGGGTGGCGCCGGGCAGGATCATTTCGGCAGTCTCATGGCGCGCGCCTTGGCGGTCTGGCGGCGGCGGAAACCGGCGAGCTTGCCCGCGAGCCGCGCGTCGTGGCGTGCGAGCATGGCCACGGCGAACAGTGCGGCGTTGGCCGCACCGGCTTCGCCGACGGCGAAGGTTGCGACCGGGATCCCCTTCGGCATCTGCACGATGGACAGCAGCGAATCCAGACCCTTCAGCGTACGCGAGGTCACGGGCACGCCGAGCACCGGCAACGCGGTCTTCGCTGCGAGCATGCCCGGCAGGTGGGCAGCACCGCCGGCGCCGGCAATGATGCAGTGCAGCCCGCGGCCGGGCGCGGCCTCTGCGTACTTATAGAGAAGGTCGGGGGTGCGGTGGGCGGACACGACGCGCGCCTCGTACGGCACACCGAAGTCCTTGAGCACGGCGACCGCGCGGCGCATGACTTTCCAGTCGCTGCGGCTACCCATCACCACGCCGACAAGAGGAGCTGTCATCGTATCACTCTGAAAGGGCCGAGAATTTGGAGTTGCGCACCGGGATGCACCGGCGGTAGTTAGCGACGAAGAAATCCGCCACCGGACGGTCGATACAGAACTTCCAGCCCGGTGGCGCGTGGACCGCGCGCGCCTCGCCAAGCGGAAAGAAAACATCAATGTTGCCGCGGGACGCATCCCGAGGTGCCGTCACCGCAATGAGCAAAGCCACCCACTCCGCTGATCCACGCACGGCGGTACGCGTCATTCGTCGGCCTCGCTTCCCGGAAACGGCAACAATCGCCCCGCGATCGGGTCCTGAAACAGAGGCGACACCAGGCGATCGGGAAATCGTCCACGCAGGCGCCGCATTTTGGTCTGCAGCGCCTCCGACGCCGTATTCGCGGCAAACACCGGCGCGAACCGGCCAGGCGCGCTGACCGCGGCATTTGGCATGGAATATTCAATCAGCGCCTGCACGATGAAATGTCGCATATCGTCACAGCCGGTGCCATCCGGAACGTCGAACCACAGCATTGTCCAGACATCCAGGACACCGGCGGACTCGCGCACCGGAAACGTCCGGCGTGCGCCGGCCTGGTCACGACAGATCAGCGCAACAGGACGCTCTTGCGCCATACGCGGTTCGATCCATGTCCCAAGCACCTCAGCGTCGTTTTCGTCATGCTTCCGGGAGCGATACTGAATCGCGAGAAGCCCACTCGCCTCACGACAGGCGCGCGGCAGATCGCTCATGGCGCGGACCAGCAGCAATGCGCTCATAGGATTGCGATGCCAATGATTCCGTTAGCGCCGCCGCGCCCGTCACAGCGCTGCACCATGGCCACCGCGACGTTCACGTGCGGCCTGGCGCCCGTCACGGCACCTCCTCGAAGTCAAGACTCAGCCCGTCGGGAGCTAACAGGCGGAAACGACCGTCGGCGAACGCGACGTGGCCGGTATGATCACGGTAGCTTTCGATGACGGCCGGATGGGCGAAGCGCACCAGCCAGCAGTAGCGGTAACCGGCATCCGGGCACAAGGCGCGCCCGGTAAACACGGCACGCACGCCCGGGATCGCGCCGAGGATCCGGCGGCCGTCGGCCATCATGGCCCGCGCCGCGCGCTCGCCTTCGTCCCCGCCGGGCGCGACGTTATACACGATGCAATGCTCCACCGGCCTCCATGGCCGGCAGTGCGCCTGCGCCTCTGGTGCGCGCCCGGCCGAACCCGACAGCCGCAGACAGCGCTCGACTTCCGCGCCAAGCGCCTGTTGCACGCCCTTCATCAGGCGCAGATAGCCGTTGCGCGGAGTGGCGCGCACGTTGCGCCGCAGGCACCCGCCGGCTGCGCGCGACAGACCGGCGTAGTGGTGGATCTTTGCGACACCGCGCTCGATCAGCCGCTGATACTCGGCGTCGGTGAAGTCCCGGACGGCATCCACGGCGAGCGGTAGCGCCGTCGCGCCGCGAATGTCTTCGAGCCGTGCGAAATCCAGTCTCGCCAGCGGAACCGGCGAGGCATCGGCCACCGCCAGGACATCAATACCGGTATGCTCGACGTACCGGCGGACGACGTCGAGCGAGGCGGGCGACTCGCCCGGAAGGTGCGCGATGGCGTTCAATCCGCCCTCTACCGGCACGCCGCAGCCATGCGCCATTTCGACCACCGTGCGGATTCGGGCGATATGTTCCTCGGGTGTGCGCCCTGCTCCATTCAGCGCGACGCCGTTGCACCCGAGACCGATCGCGCGCACCGCGGCGGCGACCGAGGCCACGCGGGTGAATTGAATCGCCACCGGAACCGAGGTGCGGCGCGCCGCTGCTTCAACCGCCGGCAAAAAATGTTCGGCGGCGAGATGGTCGAGGTGCGGTTCCGCAACGCCGAGGATCGCCGGCGCCCGGCAGTTCTCGGCGGCGGTTACCGCCGCGGCCAGGAAATCGAGGCCCGCCAGGTCGAAGGAACACACAGCGTAGCCGCGGCTGCCGGCATGTTCGAGCAGGTTTCTCGCATCAACGAGCGGCATTGGCGGTGCGCTTCCTGTCTAATTGACAGCGTGACACTGCTGCGCCGGTGGCAAGGGATCGTTCGCCGCGCCGGCCACCTGGCAAGCCGGCCTCCTGCAACACGAAGCTCCTGAACACCCCGGTCGCGCAGGAAAGGCATTTCTCCAGCCGATGAATGCGGAGCAAGCCATCTCGAATCCCCTTGAGTCGGTCGAGTGCGGTCGCGACTGCGGCCGGCTGGCGGCTGATTTCCGGGCAGCTGTGCAGCAGCCCGCGGCTCGCCGCCGCGAGGCAGAGGCGCTTGCCGATCGGCTCGAACAACGCCACACCGAGCTGGTGCGTATAACGCCTTCGGGACACGACGCGAGGGGGGCGTCGGCCGCTGGCGCGTCCGGCGCGGATTGCCGCGCCGGCTCCGCCACGCACCAGCACCGTAACGCAGCGGCCACCGACGAGGTACCGGCCGTTCAATCGCACCTCCACGGCATTGGTCATGGCGTTGGCGCCTTCAAACACCGGCACCAGGCCGCGGGTCTGGATCATGTCCAATGCAATGCCCATTTTCTCGCGTGCCATACCCGACTTCCGTTCTGTCACATTGAAATCAATACTCGCTGCCCCACGCGTGGCACCCAAACTCCACTCCGTCTCCGGCCAGAGATCGGTAATCCCGCCGAGGGTGAGCAGGATGCGCAATCTATCTACCGTTCCTCAGGCGGCAACGCCATTTTTCCCAGTTGGGCAAGGGCAGCGCGTCGTTCGCGCGCTTGGCGCCGAACGACGCCGATCATGGGTTTCAGTTCCTGCGCCGCGGCGAGAGCATCTTCGACGGTGGGGGCTTTATTCGCCTGACCGGGGGCCGAAGGGAACTGGGGTTTGTGCGCCGAATCGCGTTCATCAGCCATATGGATTCCTCGCTTCTTCCGTAGGGAGCACGCATCGCGGAAACGCTTTAAGGCGAATCCGTACCTCTAAACATCCAGTGTCACCAACAATTCCCGCCTCATGGCCGCCGAGTCCTTCTCATGACAACAGTCCGCGCATTCCAGAAAAAACTTGCCGTCGCAAACCTGTCCGGCCCTCCGATGCGTCGCTCCAGTCTCCTTCCTCATGCAGCGTGCCGGCCAGGTTGCCAGACCTCGCTCTGCAGGGCGATGCCATGGGCGCCGTGGCGCATGGCCTCCTCCAGCAGATCCAAGCGCATTCCGCCAAGGGCGTACACGGGTACCGGGCAGTCGCGGGTCATTGCGGCAAATCGGTCCCAGCCCAGACCGGGACGGCCCGGGTGGCTGGCAGTGGGCAAAACCTGGGAGACCACGACGAAATTCGCGCGCAGGCGCACCGCCTGCGCCAACTCTTCGGGACGGTGGCACGAGGCCGCCCAGAATCCGGTCGCCGGCGGTGCGGACAGGCGCACCAGCTGCTCCGCCTGCAGATGCACCCCGTCGGCATCCGCACGCACAGCCGCGGCAAGGTCACCATTCACCAGCACCCGCGCGTGGTAGCGACGGGCGAGCGCCGTGACACGACGCGCGAACTGCGCGAGCTGCGCGGTCGTCATCCAGGGCTCGCGCACCTGCACCAGCCGCACGCCGGCTTCGAGCGCGGCCGCGAGTCGCGGCATGAAGGCGGACACGCCGTACTTGCGGGCGTGGGTGACGGCATACACCAGCGGCAGGTTGAGCGCATGCAACACGTGACCGTTGGCCGGAAGCAACGGTGCCACGGTGACGGCCGCCGGATCCTCCCAGGTGATGCGCTGGCCTTCGCGGCCGTGCGGCGTGCCGCGCCATGACAGCACCCGAAATACGTGCAGTCGCACGACCTTGTCGTCATAGCCATGGTCAAAGGTCATCCACGGGTAGGCGGTCTCGAGCTCGATCCCGACCTCCTCATGCAGTTCACGCGCGAGCGCACGCCGGGCGTCTTCGGCGATCTCGAATTTGCCGCCGGGAAATTCCCAGAAGCCGCCCGAAACTTTTCCCTTCGGACGCTCGGCAAACAGGACGCGGCCGTCGGATCGCTGCACCACGGCGACCGCCACGTTGATGACGGGAAGCGACGACGCCGTCATGCGCGCCGGCTCCCGCCGCGCGCCGGTCCCGAAGGCGTCTCCGCGTCCGGAGGGATCGGGCAGGCGCGCTCCTGCTGCCGGGTAAGACACTCAATGTCGCGCGGCAGCCTGCGCTGCGCACAAGTCTCCAGACAGTGCCGCGCCTTGTCGAGCACGAAGTCCTTGAACGCCTCGGCGACGGCGGAAAACCGCTTTTCCCGGCGATGCACCAAGTACCAGGCATGTTGCAGGGTCGGCGTATCGAGATCGAGCACGACCAGGCGACCGACCTCGAGTTCCAGGGTCACGCTCTGGGTAGGCACGATCGCCAGGCCGATGCCGGCCTGCACGCTCTGCTTGATGGCTTCGTTGCTGTTGATGATCATGGTAGTACGCGGCTCGAAACCCTGCCCCCGGAAGAAGTCATCGACCACTTCGCGCGTGTCCGAGCCGGGCTCGCGCATCAGAAATCGTTCCGGCTTGAGGCGCGCCAGCGACAGCTTGCGCTCGCCGGCGAGCGGGTGTCCGGGCGGCGCGATCACGACCAGCGGGTCTTCCAGGAACGGATACGCCACCATGTCGTCGTCCTGCGGCGGTGACCCCGCCACCGCCATATCGCGTTGGTTGTTTTCGAGTTGATCTAGCAGCCCGTCACGGCCCGTGATATGCAGGTCGATCACGACTTCCGGGTGATTCAGCGTGAAGGCCGCGAGCAGGCGGGGCATGAAATATTTGGCGGTGGTACCGATGGCCAGGCGCAGTTGCCCGCCGTGTGCGCCCTTCAGGCGGTCCAGCACGGTATCCGCCTCAGCAAGCTGGCGGTCGATCGCGCAGCCGTAGCGGTACAGCTCATGGCCCGCTTCGGTGAGGAACGTGCGCTTCCCGACTTGCTCGAACAGGGCGATGCCAAGATTCTCTTCAAGCTGCCGGATCTGCATGGAGACAGACGGCTGCGTCATGCCGAGCTCCTGGGCCGCGCGCGTGAAGTGCAGATGACGCGCGGCGGTCAGAAACACGGTGAGCTGGCGGAGAGTGGTGTTTTTCATGTGACGGTCGGCGGCACCGGATAACGTTGGCAAGCCCGCTGTCAGTCGGGCCAGATCCGCATTGGATGAAGAACACCGTGGCTCACGGACGGCTCCTGCGGAGCCGACTGCCCAGCCTGGTCGGAGACAACCGGTGCATTAGGTACGGGCGACGACTGGGGCTGCGTCACCTCCGGACGGGCCGCTTCGCCCGGCAGGTTGCCACGCCTCTGTCGCAGACTTTCCGCCAACTTCGATCCGATCTTCTTGCTCATGACGCCAGTATCTCCGCAATCACCGATTCGATTTCTTTCGCGGCGGATTCACCTCGTGGGCCGAGGTCATACACACTGCGCCCCTCGAGTGCCGCGGTGCGGTAAATCGCCCGACGCGCGAGACCGCTGCGCAGCGCTGGCACCGCAAATTCGCGAAACACTTCTTCCATTCCGCGGGCCATGGCGTTGCGCTTTTCGATCTGGTTCAGCACCAGAAAGGCGCGCAGTCCGGGGTTGCCCGAGCGCGCCGCCTTCACCATGTCCTCGCTGCGTGTGCTGGCCCACAGATCCATCGGCGAAGGCAAGACCGGTATCAGCAGACAGTCGACGCAGCCCAGTGCCTGCGCCACGCGCAAAGATTCGGTCGATGGCGGGCAGTCGATCACCAGATACTCGTACTCTTCGCGCACGGCCTCCACGACAATATGCACGCCGGAAATCACCTCTATCACTGGCACGACCGGGTTCGACGGCGTCGTCGCGAGTTGCACCCAGCTCGAGGCCGATCCCTGCGGGTCGGCATCGAGTACCGCGCATGGCCCGCGGCGCGCGAGCCCGGCGGCAAGATTCATGGCCAAGGTGGTCTTGCCGACGCCGCCCTTCTGGTTGGCAACCGCGAAGACCCGGCAACTCATGCGCTGCCCGCCGGCAACAGCGTGTTCACTCGGCGTGCGAAGTCGAAATCGTCCGCCGTCACGGTCTTGCCGTCCCCGGCATGGATGGTGACGTTGGCATAGGTCTTCCCGAAACTGATGTCCGGATAGCAACCGGTCTCCTCGGACAACGCGGCCAGCCGATCGAGAAAATCCCGCGTTCCGGCGTAGTCATTGAAGGAAAAGCGTCGATACAGGTTGGCCGGGTGCCCGTTGTGAATCCAACCGTCCGCAGTCTTCGCACTCTTCGCCATGCGCATCTCCGTCAGAAGGCCAACGATTCCCGCCTAATGCCTCATCTCCGCACCGTGCAGCCGCAGCCGGCGATCCAATTCCTGGTAGTGCTTCACCTCATCGCCATGAATGCGCGCGAACAGCGCGGCGTTCCCGGCATCCGCCATGCGCTCACAGAACCGCAGCGCCTCCGAGTAGAGCCGCATGGCGTCGGCTTCCGTCGCCAGACCGAAGCGCAGCAGCTCCACCAGCGTGCGCCCGACCGGACGCGCGACCGCTTGCACGGACGGCGATCCGGCGCCGAGCTCGTGCAGCCGGCGGCAAAACGCTTCCGCATGACTCAGTTCATCCAGCGCGCCGGCGCGCAGTTCATCTGCGAGCGATCCGATTCCCAGGCGTTCCGCCTGCACCGCCTGCAACGTAAACTGCTGGGCGGCGCTAAACTCATGGCTCACGGCGCGCTGCAGATAGGCAACGATGCGCGGATGCCCGGACATGTCCTTTACCCGGCCAAGCAGCGTTGTTCTGGCCTACGACTTGCTGACGTCACTGTCGCGACCGCCCGAGCTACTATCCGGACGCGCCGGCAGAACCCCTTCCACTTCCGCATGCGGACGCGCGATGATGTGCGCAGCCGCCAGTCCATCTCCCACGCGCTCGCAGGCGTCGGCGCCGGCACGCACCGCTGCGTTCACTGCACCGGTTTCACCGCGCACCAGCACGGTGACATAGCCCCCGCCGACGAACTGCCGGCCAATCAGGCGCACTTCCGAAGCCTTGGTCATGGCGTCGGCGGCTTCAATCGCCGGAACCAGACCGCGGGTCTCGATCATGCCCAGTGCAATACCCATCTTTTCGTTTGCCACGTTCAGTCTCCTGTCGTCTCAATAGTTTAAAATCAACCAAACCGCTCTCCGGCCTGTCGGGGTCAAGAGCACCACTCCTTCTCGCTCCAGTGATCGATGATCCCGCCAATCGTCATGTCCGTCGTGATGTTAGGGTTGCCCGCCGCGATTCGTGCCGCCGAGATTCCGATCGTGATCACGAAATCTCCCGGCTTGCAGCCGATCGGATCGAGCGCTACCTGAAGATTCCCCTGATGATCTTCGACCACACGCAGCGACTTGGCGGCGAGCCAGAAGTTGCGCTTCGTCGTAACCAAATCCCGGACGACACGCATGATTTCCATCTATTTCGTTGCCTCTTTGCCGTCATCTTCCCAGTAGTCGATAATGCCGACGATCGTGTAATCACTGGGATAATCATTGCTACCGGCGGCAGTACGTGCGGCTGAGCTTCCGACCACAATCACCCAATCCCCAGGCTTGCAACCGACCGGGTCCACCGCAACCTGCTTGGCGCTGCTGCCGCGCTCCTTAACCACCAGTAGCCGGCGGTTGCCGAGCTGGCCGATACGGGCGGTCGCGACGAGCGTCTTTTCAACCTGACAGATCTTCATTGTCTTGACTCCGATTTCTTGCAACCGCAGGCACACCGTTGACCGTCCGGCGTCTCCTGCGTGTCGACATCCTCGAGCTTGCTGCCCGCTGCTGAGTCCCCGACCGTACCATACGTATAAAGCCACCCTTCGCGCACGAGTTCCGAATAGCGGGACTCGATCGCGCACCTGAGCCGACGACAGCGCGCCACCGCGCGATCCCGCGAGTCCGGCACCCGTCCGTCGTAACGAAAATGGATGAAGGCCGGGATAGGCAGGTCGTGCGCCATATTCACCTTTCGGAAAATCTTGATACCCACGTCCATGTCGCCCGCACCCTCCTCAATCGTTTCCATCTGCGCCTGGTAGGCGAGATTGCGCATCTGCACGTCGTCGAAGTTGTCACCGACGGTTATGAACCGCTCGGTGTGACCCAGATCCGCGTAACAACCGTTGTGCCAGGCACGCACGTAGTCGATCTGCGCCATGTTGTTCTTGAGAAGATATGCGCAGAACCAGCGCATCCCCTCGGTCGCTGCATCGTCCGGCGATACGCCGGCGGCATCGGCGACGGCGAGGCGAATTGCCTCCTTGGCCTCGTCGCGCGAGAGGCTCGCGGTGCGCTCGAACAGCACACGGTTGTCGACGCAGCGCTCAAGACTGATCTCGCCGCGTACGTCCGGCACGTGCACCTTGATCGCGTCATTGTCGGTATCGACGCCAACGAGCAGCGTCGCCACCGCGGCACCGCAACAATGGCTGTTCTCGATCGCGCGCGCGAAGTCGTTGAGACGATCGAGCAGCGCCTGCGCGGCCTTGCGTTCGTCGCTGCCATGCGCGGCACAGCCCTCCTGGTTCGGGCGCGAACTGCTGAAGTGATACATGCCGATTTTGAGATAGCGTGTCGGCTCTCCGGCGGCGTTCGGCACGCCCTCGCGATACCGGCGCAATTCGATCTGCTCCCAGTTACGCATGCTCTCCTCGACGTCGAACATCGATCCGGCGAATGATTTTCGGTGCACGACCACCGCCGGCGGCACACGCAGGATGTAATCCACCACGCCGCTCAGGCGGCCGTCGGCGCATGGCGTTATGTCGATCGCATGAAATCCCCACTTACGAATGACCTCGTCGGCCGGCTCCCCGTCCGAGAGGTCCGCATGACTGCGGTCGAAGTTGCGGTCCGCGAGCCGGCGGAAAGTCTGGAACACGCAGTACGCATACAGACGGCGCATATTGAGCGGCCGCGCCCACGTCGCCTGCAGGCAGGAGACCGGCAACTCGAAGCCGAGTTGACCACGCACGAGTTGCTGGATACGGTCTGCCGCGCCCTCCTGGTACTGCAGCGCCGCCGCGTCTTTGAGCGCCGGCTCGATCGCCGCAAACGCCGCGGTGATCTCGCTTTCGCGCTCGAGCAGTCGGCGGTTATGCACCGCGTCGTAGAGCGGATGGGCGCCCACCGATGCCACACTGCCGGCCACCGGTGGACTCTGTCCGAACAACGCGATATATGGATCGGTCAGCGCGGGCGTGGCGTCGTACGCGCCGGGACTGTAGGTGCCGGCCGCATGCCGACGCCATGTGTGCGTTGACGTTTTCACGTGATCGTTCCTCTAGCCGCCTTCAGCCCTGCGCGCCGCCCGAGAGCGTGACCCGGGCGGCCGACTTCGCCGACCAACCCACCATGCCAGTGACCATCTTGCGCGGCTCTTCATGATGACCCTTGCCCTTAAAGGCGGAGCTGCCCGCGAAGTTCTGCCGGTTGCCGGCCCGCTCACTCGGGTTGCGTCCGGTGGCAATGTAGTCCTCGGTGCCGGTCACATTGGCGCTCTCCGTCCAGGCGCTGCCCGTGATGGTAAGGCCTTCGACGCGACCCTCGCCCGTGACCCGGATACGCCCGCTGCGCTCGCCCTTCGCACGCGGGGCGAAGACGAACTCCTGGTTGCCTGTGATCTTGCCATCGCCCACGGCAAACGATCCGGTGATGCGTCCGGCAGCGTTCGGAGTCTCCGCGGCGGCGTCATCGGCCCGCAACTGCGCCTCGCGCTGCGGCGAACGCACACTGAAGCGTCTGTTGATCTGCACGAGCACGTCGCATCCGGTGTCGCTCGCCAGTTGCTCGCGGTAGTACGGCGTGCCGGTGATGCTGCGTTCGGACCCGCGCTGCGTGCCCGTCACGCGATCCACGTTGAGCGGCGTGTCGCCAGTGACACGGCTGCCCGCGGTCGGTTGTGACATCAGCGGCGCCCCGCCGGGACACGCCGCCTCGTACTGACTCGGGCCGACGTACGGCGTGCCGGTGACAGTACTGCACACGCCGTATTCATCGCCGGTGACGCGATCGTTGTGCTCCACGTCCACTCCGGTGACGTGCTGGTGCGTCCAGGTCTCAGACTCTGTCACTTTGGCGCCGGTGACCGGATCGCCGCGCCCGTTGCGCATGAATGCCCGGCCTGCGCGCGCGCCGTTGTCGGCCTCACACAGCGGCTGGCGCGCGGCCGGCATGAGGTACTGATCGCCGGTGATGGGCCGGCACGTGCCGGACTCGTCGCCGGTTACGTTTACGCTGCGACCCACGGCGGAACCGGAGATCGGCAGACCGCCGTCGGTGAATTCCAGAGCACGATCGCGGCTGCGTTCGCGCGAGCCGACGGCGATCGCCGACCGCCCCAGGTTGGTGCCGAACACGCTATGGCCGTGCGGATTGTGCTGACGCTGGAACTGCATCGAGACGTAGGCGACGGACTCACGGCGTTCCAGCAGATCGTCACCGATTTCCTGGTCTGCCTCGCCGGTGATGCGCACGCTGCTGCCGTATTCGTCACCGGTGATGGCGACCCTGCTGCGCACCTGCGTGCCAGTCACGATCAGACCGGCAGCTGTGCGCGAGGCGCCGACCTTGATGCCGCCCTCACGCGGCTGGAAACCGGTCTCCCTGCCGATGTACTGCGAGCCGGTCACCTGCAGCGACGAACCGCGTTCGTCACCGGTCACGTTCATGCCGCGACCGATGCGTACACCGGTCACCTTGCCCCCGGCGTAGGTCTCGCTGGTCGTGACCTTGGGCGCGTAATCCAGCTGCATCGCGTTGCGCACGCGCCCGCTCGGGCGCGCGGGCGCGGCGTCACCGCGGCCGTTCCTGGCGCGTGCCACACGCATCGCCTGGGCGGCCATACGCGCGGATCCCGCTGTGCACACCGGTTGCGCTACACTGCTGCCTGCGCTGCTGGCTGCGCTTTGTGTGAGCATGCCATCGGTGGCAGGGGCGACCGCGAGTGCCGAACCCGTGAACTGGCGCACAGCGTTCTTGCCAAGCGCCATCGCCTCGCGCCGTGCACGCGACAAATCGCGGCCCGAGAGAGCGTGGCTGGCGCCTGTGCGCACGGTGGGCGCCGGTGTGACGGCCGGCTGCGCCGGCGTCGCGCTCAACACCGGCGCCTGCATCGCAGGCGGCGTAGCCGTCGGCACGGATATCGCGCTGGCACTGCGATCGCCGGTACGTTGCCGCTCGCCCGGAGGCGGCAACGCGGCCTTGCCCTGCGCGAGCTGCGCACGGCGTGCGCGCGAGGCATTGCGCCCACCATCAGCCATGATCGCTGTAGTCGTGTTCATGCAGTCATCCTCAATCAATCACATCTGATTCCACCGTACGGAACCTCGTCCAGCGTCCGTTCGTGTTGCATTCCGCCTTGTCTCAGCGGCCACCGGCGCGGTAGACGATGAACGCCGTACCCATGGTCTGCGCGTAGTTGTCGTACCCTACGAGTCGCACGTGCTGGCCGGGGTAGGCGCGATGACAGGCCTCGAGCTCCGCCAGGATCTTCTCCACCGAGGTCTCGCCGAAGAACGGCAGCTTCCACATGTACCAGTAGTGCGAGAACGACTTCTCCGGCTCGGTGTGTTCGATCGACGGATTCCAGCCCTGACTCACGAGGTACTGGATCTGCTTGCGGATCTTGTCCGGCGACAGCGGCGGCAGATACGAAAAGGTTTCTCCCTTGCGTTCCGTGGCCTTATACGGTTGAACTTCTGGCATGTCGTGACTCCTTCAAAATATGTTCAGTGAATGACGGCGTTCAGCGCGTCTGCGCATCGAGCTTGTCGACGGTGTCGAACTCGAACTTGATCTCCTTCCACGTCTCCATGGCGATCTTGAGCTCGGGGCTCGATTGCGCCGCCTCGGTCAGGATCTCGCGCCCTTCGCGTTCGACCGCACGGCCCTGATTGCGCGCTTCGACGCAGGCCTCGACAGCCACGCGATTGGCTGCCGCACCCGCGGCGTTGCCCCACGGATGGCCGAGCGTGCCGCCGCCGAACTGCAGGCAGGAGTCGTCGCCGAAGATCGCGACCAGCGCCGGCATGTGCCACACATGGATGCCGCCGGAGGCCACCGGTATCACACCCGGCATGGAGCCCCAATCCTGATCGAAGAAGATGCCGCGGCTGCGGCTTTCCGGCACGAACGACTCGCGCATCAGATCGATCCAGCCGATGGTCGCCTCGCGGTCGCCTTCGAGCTTGCCCACGACGGTGCCGGAGTGCAGATGGTCTCCGCCCGAGAGACGCAGGCACTTGGTCAGCACCCGGAAGTGGATGCCGTGGTACGGGTTGCGGTCGATCACCGCATGCATCGCGCGATGGATGTGCAGCAACACCCCGTTCTTGCGGCACCAGTTGGCGAGCGAGGTGTTGGCCGTGAAGCCGCCCGTCAGGAAGTCATGCATGATGATGGGCGCGCCCAGGCTCTTCGCAAATTCGGCACGTTCCAGCATGTCCTCGCACGTCGGCGAGGTGACGTTGAGATAGTGGCCCTTGCGCTCGCCGGTTTCGGCCTCGGCCTTGTGCACGGCCTCCATCACGAACTCGAAGCGATGGCGCCAGCGCATGAACGGCTGCGAGTTGATGTTTTCGTCATCCTTTGTGAAGTCAAGACCCCCGCGCAGGCATTCGTACACGGCGCGGCCGTAGTTCTTGGCCGAGAGACCGAGCTTCGGTTTGATTGTGCAGCCGAGCATCGGGCGGCCGTACTTGTTGAGGCGATCGCGTTCGACCTGGATGCCATTCGGCGGGCCGCCGCAGGTCTTCACGTACGCGATCGGAAAGCGAATGTCCTCGAGGCGCAGGCTGCGGATCGCCTTGAAGCCAAACACGTTTCCGACAAGCGAAGTCAGCACGTTCACCACCGACCCCTCTTCGAACAGGTCGATCGGATAGGCCACGAAGGCATAGAAGGCGTTCGGATCGCCGGGCACCGGTTCGATGCGATAGGCGCGACCCTTGTAGTAATCGAGGTCGGTCAGCAGATCGGTCCACACCGTGGTCCAAGTGCCGGTGGAGGACTCGGCCGCGACCGCGGCCGCCGCTTCTTCGGGCGGCACACCAGATTGCGCCACAACCTTGAAGCACGCCAACAGGTCGGTGTCGAGCGGCACATAGTCCGGTGTCCAGTAGGTCTTTCGGTATTCTTTGACGCCTGCGTGGTAGGTCTTCTCAGCCATGTTCGCTCCTGCAATAAATTTAAGTTGAACCGTTTCACGGCCCGGTGACTCGGATCCGGTCTGCACCCGTTCACAACTCTCGGCGCCACCGCACTCGCGTCGCCCTGCCTGTACCGGCGCCAGCGCGACACCGAACTCTGTTGTTGCGCAGACAATAGACGGCGACTGATGCATCGAGAAATAGATATTTGAAATGCGACCTATAGATTTTCACGCGCGGCACGTAAGGCGCGGTGTGTCAATTGCGTTCTAAAAGGGACCTCTGGACTTTGAGTTTGCAATACAAAAGACACGGCGACACGGAGGGTCCCGGCGTTGAATCTTCGCAGGATTTACCCTGCGCTTCTGCGTTGAGGCATCCTGCCAAATCATAATCCGTCAGAGTCGGAGAGATCGCGCCCGCTCGTGCCAATTCCCGATGTACATATAGACGCACGTAGATTGAAGCAATCGCGAATTTCTATTTCCTGACCTCCATTGCGCCGCCTATCCTTCAGCTTCATTCAACAGAGCGCCGCGCGCACAGATGAACACACCCGCATACCTCGCATTGCATGCTCTGGCCGTACGCCTCCGCATCCGATGAGACTCTTAAATGGCTGCGAACCATTTCCTGGACCAGGTCCTGACTATCTGCACCACTCAGGCGTTGATCGGAATCGAGGGAATTTGACAAGGTGGATAAACTGATAGTTCTACTTCCGGCTTTGCCATTGCTATCGGCCGTGATCAATGCGCTGCTTCCTAACAACAAGCGCCGGCGCGTGGCACGCATCAGTATAGGTTCTGCCACCATTACGCTGCTGCTCGCCGCCATGACACTGGTCGAGTACCTCTGTGTTCCGCAGCCGACGCTGGTGTGGCTCGGCGTTCACTGGGGCAGCCTGTATCTTGATCCGCTTGCCTGCATCATGACGCTGGGTGTCGCCAGCATTAATCTCGTAGTGCACGTATATTCCGCGCGCTACATGGCCGAAGAATCAGGCTACACGCGCTTTTATGTGCTGTTGGATCTCATGGCCGCCGCCATCCTGCTCATGGTGACTGCAGGGGACCTGATTACCCTGCTGTTGGCCTGGAATCTGATCGGCGTGCTGTTGTATTTTCTGCTGGGCCACGACACACGCCGCGCGACTGCGCAGCGTTACGCGTTTTGGACGTTTTTCACCTATCGATTAGGCGACCTTCCACTGATTCTCGCCGCAGTGCTGCTAGTGCAGGCCTACCACACCTTGTCTCTGCCGCTGCTGTTTGAACGAATTGCTGCGGCGCCCGAGGCACACACCGCCTTCGGCTTGCCGCTCATGACGACTGCAGGCCTGCTGATTGCGCTTGCGGGTTTCGCGCGTTCCGCCCAGTTCCCGCTGCATACATGGCTACCCTACACCATGGAAGGACCGACGCCCGTGTCAGTACTGATGCACGCGGGTATCGTCAATGCCGGCGGGTTTCTCATTAACCTTTTCGCGCCTGTCTTCGTGTACGCGGGCGATGTGCTACATCTTTTGTTCGCGGTCGGCTTGATAACCGCCCTTCTTGGATCAGTTCTGATGTTGACGCAGAACGATGTCAAGAAGGCACTCGGTTATTCAACCATGGGCCAGATGGGATTCATGTTTGTTGAATGTGGTGTCGGCGCCTTTTCGCTGGCCATCTACCACCTGATTGCGCACGGTCTGTTCAAAGGCACACTGTTCCTGAGCTCAGGCGGCGTGATCGGCGACGCCCGCAAGCACGACGGGGTGCCGCACGATGACGTCTACACCTTTGTGGTGGAGCGGCGGCCAGTCGCCTCGCGCCTGCCGTGGGTGGCCGCCGCGGTGATCACTGTGGTGGTGCCGATCGCGGTGCTCGGTCTGTCGCACTGGCTTGTGGGCAGCCATTTTGTGGGACAGCAGGGCGCTGTCGTCCTGCTGTTTTTCGGGTGGGTCACCGGCGCACAATTGCTGTTTGCGACCTATCGACTGCGCGCCGAGAGCCCGTGGCGGACGATGGCCATGGTCATTCTGTCTCTGGTCGTCGTGGTGGCTGGCTATACACTGATCGCGCATGCTTTTGATCTGTTCCTGTATCCAGACCGCGCGTTGAGTGCACGCATCTTTGCCGCCGCCAGCATCCCGCTCACCACCTTCGAGATCCTGGTCGGAATCCTAACCCTTTCAATCGTTTCAGGCTGGCTCGCCACCTATTATACCAACGACAAGGGAGACAAGCGTAACGATAACCCTTCGGAGTTGCGGCTTGCATTTTACTCGCTGGTGTCGCGCGAGTTCTATGTCGCTGACGTTTACGCCTGGATGAATCAGGTAGTGCTACATCTGTCGCGCCGACTGAACGTCTGGGCGAGGTGGGTGTAATGCTTCTCTTTGTCGCCCTTTTCCTGCCCCTATACCCGCTGAGCGCAGTGCAGAATCTGATACTCATGCGGCTCCGTACACCGGTTGCGCGCGCGGCGCTGCTGCTGCTCTGGCCGCAGATCGGTGTCGCCTTGCTGTATGTGTTGCGGCTTGAGATTCCCGCATTTGTTGTGATATGGGCGCTGCTGAGCGCCGCTTTCTACGCGTTGCGCCTGCTCACGGTGCGTGATCTCCGGTTGTGGGCCTCCCTTCTTTCCAGTTCGGCGCTCGCGCTGACCTGGGGACTCGTCGCTCACGGCGCAGACATCGCCCAACTTTCCCTGTTCGTGATCTGGTTGAGCCTGCCGGCAGCACTGCTCGTGCTGCTGACCGGTCCGGTCGTACGGCGTCTTGGCGCCGCCTACGCTGGCCTGTACGCGGGCATCGTTGAACACCAGCCGCGCCTGGCGGTGATACTGACGGCCGTCGTGTTGTGCACCGTGGCCACTCCGCCCTTCCCGGGATTTTTTGCCATGTTGGATCTGTTGCGAGACCTCAGCAGCGCAGCGGCACTTGGCGTGCTTGGCATCTGGCTGATCTGGGGATGGTCAGCGACGCGCCTATTGCAGGGTTTCGTCGTCGCCAGCAGCAGCCGCGAGATCGATGCCCCGGACCTCGGGCGGGGCGGCATGGCGACGTATGTGGTCGCCCTTTTTATCTTTGCAGCAGCCAGTCTGCATTTCACAGGAGGTGGTCTGTGAGTCCAGCGCTCGGGCACCGTCTGCGCATCCGCGCCATGGTGCACGTCGCCGGGGAGCCGATTCCGTTCTTCTGGCCGATGCGCGCCTTCATCCACAATAACCCGCTCTACGGCCTGGAACACTTGCCCTTCCCAGAGGCCCTACAGGAGGGCGAGCGCCTGTTCCATGCGCGCGGCTATCTGCCGCGCGCGTTGTATCAACGGTATCTAGCCCAGGGCACGGTCGATGCGAAATCACTCGCGGAACAGGTTGATCGCTTCCTGGCCAGCGAATTCACATGCGCAGGCATCGACCTGCACCGGCTGCTGATGACACTGCTCACCGAGACCACCAAGACAATCACGACGCACGCCACGCTGGCGGAAGGATCTGATATCCATGCCGAGTTGGCCGGCACGCCGCTGCCGGCCCCTGCCGTCGACGCCGTCGCGCTCGCCGCACGGGTCAAATCCGCGCTGCCGCCTGAATGTCCGGTCTACATCGGCGTCGACGAACTGTTCGGAACGAGCATCGGCGCGACGCTCGACGAACTGGTGATCAAGAGCTGTCTCGACTTCTTCGACGAAGGCCAGTCGGTATGGCAGATGCCGGGACGCGAACACGGCCTGTTCACCGCCTGGAGCGCGCTCGCGCGGCGCAACCTGCGGCTGTTCATCCGCGGCCTGCACATCCAGCGCATCCTGGCGCAGGACGACACGCCGGAAGGCATCATTAATTACGCGATGAACGAGCTGCGCGTGCCCGAAGACGCCTGGGTGGACTATTTCACCAGTTCGCTGACCCGCCTGCACGGATGGGCGGGCTACATCCGCTGGCGTTCGGCCGCCAAGCATTACCACTGGAACCAGCGCTATCCGGCCGATCTGGTGGACTATCTGGCCATCCGCCTGGTGCTCGGGCTCGCGCTGCTGCGTGAACACGCCGCGCGCCTGAAGGTGCCCGGCGACGCCCAAGCGCTCGCGCGCTTCATAGACGAGCGGCCGGCGGAGGCCTATTTGCGCCGCGAATTCCATGGCGGGCACGTCCTGCCGGCGCTGGCGCACGCGGTCGAAGATGCAGTGGCGAGCGGACGGCAGGCGCGCATCGAGCTGCTGCTGCCCGAGTACATCGCGCGCAAGCGCGCGTACGAAGTACGGCGCCAGGCCGAGACCCTGCGCGATCTCGCCGCGCGCGCCGGACTCGCCACCGCGCTGTCGCGCCTGACGCCGGATGAACTCGGTCGCCTGCTCGCAACCCTCACCCGTTTCGAGCGTGCCGAGGGCCAGCTGTGGTTGAACGCGCAGGAGGCCCATTACCTGAACCGGCTGGCGGGCAGGCTGGATTTGAGCGCCCAGCCTCCGCGCGAGAAACGCCCGTTCGCGCAGATCCTGTTCTGCATCGACGTGCGCTCGGAACGCATACGCCGGCACCTGGAGCGCATCGGCGACTACCAGACCTTCGGCATCGCCGGCTTCTTCGGCATACCGGTCAGCTTCGTCGGCCTGGACAAGGGGAGCGAAACCCATCTCTGCCCGGTCGTCGTCACACCCAAGAATCTGGTGCTTGAACTCCCCATCGCGCGCAATGCCGAGGACCAGGCGTTCGTGTCTGTGCTGGAGCACGTGTTCCATGACCTGAAGGGGTCGGTACTCTCGCCCTACGTTACCGTCGAGGCCATCGGCCTGTTGTTCGGGTTCGACATGTTCGGCAAGACGCTCACGCCACTCGCCTACAACCGCTGGCGCAGCCGGCTGCAGCCGGACAAACCGGCCAGCCGCCTGCTGCTCGACAAGCTCACGCGCGAGCAGGCCGACTCCATCATCCGCGCCCTGCAACGATCCCTGATCGTCAAGGCGCTGGGCCGAGAACTAGGCATCGCGCGCGAGGCAATCACCGACGAGATGATCCGCGAACTGCGCGAAGCGGCGCTTGGCAATCAGGCGACGGCAGCCGGCTTCGCGCAACACTTCAAACTGGGTACCGGGGCGGAAGCCGGCTTCATCGAACGTCTGCGCTCGGCGTACCGCATCAACCGGCACTACGCGCAGCTCCAGCTCGAACGCCTGGGTCGCATCGGCTTCACGCTCGACGAGCAGGTGAACTTCATCGCCCAGGCGCTGCGCTCGATCGGCCTGACCTCGGGCTTCTCGCGTTTCGTGCTGCTGGCCGGTCACGGCAGCATCACCGAGAACAATCCCTACGAATCCGCCCTCGACTGCGGCGCCTGCGGCGGCAACCACGGCATAATCAGCGCCCGCGTGTTCTCGCTGATCGCGAACAAACCCGTTGTGCGCGAACGCCTGCGCGCGCAGGGTATCGACATCCCCAATGATGCCTGGTTCGTCCCGGCGTTACACAATACTACGACCGACGAGCTGCGGCTCTACGATCTCGATCTGCTGCCGGCGAGCCACCTTGTCTATATGGATCGTCTGAACAACGGCCTGCAGGCAGGTGCGCACCTGTGCGCGGCCGAGCGCATGCCGACACTGGATTGCAGCAACGGCCGCACCGACCCGCTGAGTGCCTACCGCTCCGCGCGGCGCAACGCCCTCGATTGGTCGCAGGTACGGCCCGAATGGGGTTTGTCGCGCAACGCCGCCTTCGTTATCGGCCGCCGCCACGTCACCCACGCGCTGGATCTTGAGGGCCGGGTATTCCTGCATTCCTACGATTACCTCTGCGACCGCAAGGGGCGTCTGCTGGAAAACATCCTGAGCGGTCCGCTGGTGGTCGGGCAGTGGATCAACATGGAGCATTATTTTTCGGCGGTGGATAACGCGCACTACGGCAGCGGCAGCAAGGTCTACCACAATGTCGCCGGCCGCTTCGGCGTCATGACCGGAAACCTTTCCGACCTGCGCACTGGCCTGCCCGCGCAGACCGTGCTCAAGGACGGCATGCCCTTCCACGAGCCGCTGCGCCTGATCACGGTGATCGAAGCGCCGTTCGATCACGCCCAGCGCGCCATAGACAACGTCGCCAATGTTCGCAATCTGGTCCGCAACGGCTGGGTGCGCATGGCCATCACGGATCCAGTAACGCAAGTACTGCACATCTTTCAGGACGGCACGTGGATCACGCGCACCCTCGCGGCCACCGGCAGCCCTAAGGCAACTCAGGAGCTCACGACATGAACGACCTCAAACTCAGTCCGCTCAAGAAGCTCGAGATCATTCTCGAGGGTGCCCACCAGGAGTTCGCCACGGATCTGCTCGACCGTGCCGGCGTCACCGGCTACACCATCGTGAACAGTCTATCCGGCAAGGGACAGCACGGCTTCCATGAAGGCCATCTGATGTTCAACGAGGACGCCGTGCTGATCATGATCATCGTGGCCGTGCCCGAAGACCTGGCGGAACCGATCCTCGAGGGCTTTTCACCTTTCTTCGACATGCACACCGGCGTGGTGTTCATATCGGACATCCGGGTGAGTCGTCCGGTCAAATTCCGCAGCCGCGAGGGATGACCCACACGGTGCGGCGCTGCGTGCGCAATCATGCGGTGGATCGGCGAGATCGCCATTTCCTAGTTCATGCATCGACGGCGCCGTTATCATGGAGGGCAAACCCATGAAGGTTCGGCCATGTTCGATTGTCGAATCTTCTGCCGCGAACCGGTCACGACAAGCGGTGTGGCTAACCCGCAATGCCCATTCACAATGAGTGACATCCCCGCGGAATCGGCCTGAACAAGTAGTGGCCTGGGAGCAGGGAACTATAGATGGAGCATGAATCTATAGATAAATATCTATGGATTTAATTTCTTCTTCTGATTTCCGAAATACCCCGGGCGCCCCTATAGTGAGTCTACTGGGTCAGCATTACACCCGACGCGATACAAACAGCCCCGTGACGAAACAGAACCACAACGGTGCGCGCACCAGCCTCGCTGGTGCCCTCGCTCGCCATACAACGTTGCGCCAGTTACAGGTCTTCGAGGCTGTGGCGCGGCTCGGCAGTTTCACGCGCGCGGCCGAGGAACTGTATCTCGCGCAGCCGACTGTGTCGATGCAGCTCAAGAAGCTTGCCGATACCGTCGGCATGCCGCTTTTCGATCAAACGGGTATCCGCATCCGTCTGACCGACACCGGCCGCGAGGTATACGCCGCCTGTCAGGAGGTGTTTCGCGCCATGGCCGATCTCGAAATGAAGGTCGCTGATCTAAAGGGGGTAAAGCGCGGCCGTCTGCGGCTCGGCGTCATCACCTCCGCCAAGTATCTCGCGCCGCACCTGATCGGGCAGTTCAGCCGCCAGCATCCTGGCATCGATTTTTCGCTCAAGGTCACGAATCGGGAGTACCTGCTGGAGCGCATCGCCAACCACGAGGACGACCTCTACATCCTCGGCCAACCGCCTTCCGGGCTCGATGTGGAGGCGCACCCGCTGGTGCCAAACCCGCTCGTGGTCATGGCGAGCCGCGACCATCCGCTCGCCGGCGCGCCGAACATTCCGCTCAAGCGCCTGCTGGAAGAGCCGTTCGTCCTGCGCGAATCCGGCTCCGGCACGCGCGACGCGGTATTCCGCCTCCTGGAGGAGCACGGCTTGCAGGCTCCTATGGTACGCATGGAGCTGTCCAGCAATGAGTCGATCAAACAGGCGATTGTCGCTGGGCTCGGCATCACCGTGCTGTCGCTGCACTCGCTCGTCCTGGAGGGCACCTCAGGGCCGATCGCCCTGCTAGACGTTCAGGGTTTCCCGATCCAGCGGCACTGGTACCTAGCACACTGGAAAGGCCACAAAACTTCGTTGGTGGCCCGGGCCTTCCTCGATTTCGTCAAGCAAGAGGGACGGCATATCGCCGAGAACCTCGACCGGGAAATCGCCAAGGTCCGGCGCCAGCGATCTTCCGGACCCGGAACGCGCAGCCGCCGATAATCTTGGTGTCCCTGGCGATTTCTTAATCACGTAGCATAACCCGCCACACATCCGTAGACTTGTGTCGTCACGATCGATCGCTAACATCGGACCAATGTCAGCGCTGCTGTTTCTCCTCGTTCATGCCTTCACGCCTTGCCGCCTTTGACCGCCACCCGCTCAATCGCGGGATAGGGGTTCTCCGGCAGCGCCAGCAGCAGGGCGCGTTCCTTGCCGAAGGCCTCGCGCACGCTGAGTGTGGGATCCCCCGGAAGCCTGCGGTCGAGTGCCACGGTCTCACACCACGCATCGGCCTGGGTATTCAAGTCCTTGAGATCGCGGAAAGGGCGGGCGGCGAAGAAGGCATCGCGGATATAGCGGATCGCCCGTTCGACCCGTCCCTTCTCGTTGCCGCGGGCAATGGCGACCGGGCGCGGCTCGAAACGGTAATGGGCGGCGAGCGCCAGGAGCTCGGGGTTGAAGCGGATGGCATCACCGGATCGCTCCAGAACGGCGGAGGCGAGCAGATCCTTCTCGCGCAAGATGCGGTAGAGGCTCGACTCCGAAGCGATATAGGAGCCTTCGTCCGCGAGCCTCGGCACGATCTGGGTAGGCGGCAATGAGGCAAAGCGCGGTTCACTGACGCACTGGAGCACGGCAGTGCGTTCTTCTGCCGTGAGCTTATTCGCAGGCTCACGACGGACTGCGCCGGGGCGGCGGTCACTGTGGAGTTCACCGCCTTCGGTCCAGCGCTCGAACGTGCGCAGGCTCAAGCCCAGCTCGGCGCAGGCCCTCCGCCTGCGCGCACCGGCGTTGACGGCCTCTTTGATCAATGTAACGGCTGCCTGACGACCTGGGGTGCTGATCATTCTTCCTCCTTGCCCCCCCAGATCGCCGCGGCTAATGGGATGGTCCGCCCCTCTTCTTCCGGCCTCGAAGGGCCCATACTGGTGGGGCTTGCAAGTACCCACCATTACTTGAAGGAGCGAACCATCCATGACGATTAAAACACTCGGTATCGACATCGGCAAATCGACGTTCCATCTCTTTGGGCTGGATGAGCGTGGCCGGCCTGAACTGAAGCAGAAGCTCACCCGGGAGAAGTTGATGCGCTTCATCGCCAATCTTCCCGCTTGTGTGATCGGCATGGAATCCTGCCCGGGCTCACAACACCTCGCGCGGCGCTTTCTCGCCAGCGGCCATGACGTACGATTGATGGCCGCGCAGTTCGTCAAGCCGTATGTCAAATCCAACAAATCCGATTTCCTCGACGCCGAGGCGATCGCCGAGGCTGTGACTCGGCCCACCATGCGTTTTGTGCCGGTGAAGACCCTGGCACAAGGAGACCTCCAGGCGCTGCATCGGGTGCGCGAGGGGCTCATCGGGAGCCGCACCGTGATCGTCAATCAGATCCGCGCGTTCCTGCTCGAGCGCGGCATTGCCGTCGCCCAGGGCATCTCCCGGATCCGTGCCGCACTCCCGGGGTTCCTCGAGGATGCCGAGAACGACTTGACCACGCGCATGCGCGCGCTGCTCTTTGAGCTGTGCCAGGGACTCCGGGATCTCGACGAGCGCATCAAGCGCCTGAGCGTAGAGATCGAGCGCGAAGCGCACAACGACCCCGCCTGCCAGCGCCTCATGACGATCCCCGGCGTGGGGCCGATGAGCGCGACGGCACTCTTTGCCGCCATCGGCGACGTGCGAACCTTCCATTCGGGGCGGGAGCTCGCCGCCTTCCTCGGGCTCGTGCCCCGTCAGCACTCGACCGGGGGAAAGCCCAAGCTTCTTGGCATCTCCAAGCGCGGCAACACCTACGTGCGCACGCTCTTGATCCACGGGGCGCGCGCGGTGCTGCGCCATAGCGAGCGGCGCACCGATCGCCTGGGCAGGTGGGTGTGTGAGTTACGTGACCGCGCCCACGCCAACGTCGTGGCGTGCGCGCTCGCCAATAAGAATGCACGGATCGCCTGGGCGGTGTTGACCAAAGGCGTAACGTATCAGGCTTCGGCGTTGGCCGGGGAGGTCGCCGCCGCGGCCTGACCCCGGGCAATTCTGGATTACCCGACTTTCCTGCGTTTGCGAGCGTTCAAGAGGAGATGGCGATAACCGTTTACCGGCAGATTCGAAACCTGAGAAAAAAGTGGACCGCTGTCTCGGTCCGGGCGGCTTTTGAGGACGACTCTGCGCGGATTCCCATCGGGGCCCGAAGGCGAATGCCTTCATTCACGAGGCCGGATACATTGGTGCGAACGGTATTGAGTCCTTCTCCAAGCGAACGCTTGCCGACAGGGGGCGGACTATACATTTTTTCTTAAAGTCAGCAGCGCGGCCGTTTCGGCCAGCGCCTTTTCTTTACGATGCAGCTCGCGTTCGAGTTCCCTGATGCGCTTTTTCCCGATGTCGAGTGCGGCGCGGTGTTCCTGGGCCGAGACCATGCCGCCTCCCATGGCTTTCAGGGCCTCCGCCCGCCAGGTCTTAAGCTGTTCAACGTATAAGCCTTTGCTTCGGCAGTATTCGGCGAGTTCCGCTTCGTTCATGGCCGATGTTTCGGCGATGACCGAGAGTTTCTGCGCGGCCGACCACTTGCCTGAGTGCTTGGTGCTGCCCACGGCGGTTTCGCCCTGGTTCCTGGCCTGTCTTCGCCAATCATACAGCGTCCAGGTGGAAACGCCGGTTTCCTGCGAAAGCTCCCGAATCGGCCGATCCGGCTGCGACAGCAACTTCCTCACCACCGACTCCCTGCGTTCTGCTGAGTACTGTGCCACGGTTTGACTCCCTTTCCGCCCCCATTAAAGATTAAACAACAGGCGACAGGTATTCTGGCAGCGGGGGGTTCTGGTACACCGCCCAGGGCAAGAGCGTTAAGGAACTGTGGGATGAGTATCTGAAGGAGTTCGGAAGATAC
>JAJYEK010000185.1 GCA_021785795.1 Pseudomonadota bacterium | reverse complement strand
CGTACAAGTACCGGGATTTCTCGACCCGTCGATCTATGCCAACGGCCGGGACATCACGGTCAGCGGCACCTTGCTGGCACCCCAGTCCCGCGACATCGGCGAATACCCCTACACATTTCCCGTGGTCAAGGCGCAGCGGGTTCACCTGTGGCCACGCCCGGAGCCAGTGCGGCGTTACTACTACAACCCATTCTGGCCAGACCCGTGGTATCCGTGGGGTTATCCCTTCCCCTATGGCCGCTACTATTGACGGGAGGCACCCATGCGACTCTCCGCGACCCTGGCTTTGGCCTGCATCGGCAGCACCCTGCTTGCGGCCTGCGCCACCGCCCCGCCATTTGACCTGACCAATGTCGATACGGCACTGACGCCGGCGCAGGCGGTGGTCGACATCGGCACAGCACGAGGCCATCGGGTCGAGTGGGGCGGAGTGATCGTCGCCGCGAAGAATCTGAGCGACCGGACCGACCTGGAGATACTGGCCTACCCGCTGAACCGCTCGGCAAGGCCTGAACTCGGAAAGAAGGATCTCGGCCGCTTTATTCTCCGCCAGCGGGGATATCTCGAGACGGTCGACTATGCACCCGGCCGCCTCGTTACCGCGGTCGGGACGGTCACGGAGATAAAGGCCGGATTCGTGGGCAAGGCTCCTTACCGCTTCGCGGTACTGGGCGCCGAGCAACTGCACCTGTGGCCCAGGCAGCCAGACACCGGCGCCGAACCCAGCTTCCGGATTGGCGTCGGAATCGGCTACTTCAACTGAGGCGGTGATTTCGCGGCACGCGGCCGGACCTTCGCTGCGCAGTCCTTGGCACGCCGGCGCGCGACATCAACGTTGTCGGCGGCGGCCAGCGCTACGCCCATGCGCCGGCGCTCATAGGATACCGGTTTGCCGAACAGACGCAGATTGGTCTCGGGTATGCGCAACGCTTCGTCCACACCTTCAAACACCACGCCCTCACCCGAGATTCCGCCGTAAATCACGGCGCTCGCACCAGCACGTCGCATGCGCGTTCCCACGGGAAGGCCGAGAATTGCGCGCACATGCAATGCGAACTCGTTCTGCGCCTGGGTGATCATCGTCACCATGCCGGTGTCATGTGGGCGCGGACTTACTTCGGAAAACCAAACCTCATCACCCTTTACGAACAGCTCCACGCCGAATACGCCGCGTCCGCCAAGTGCGCCGGTAACGCGTTCAGCAATGTCTTTGGACTTGGCCAGGGCACGCTCGCTCATTGGGTGCGGCTGCCAGCTCTCCACATAATCTCCATGAACCTGAAGATGTCCGATGGGATCGCAGAAATGGGTCTCGATCCGGCCATCGCCGTTGAAGGCACGCACGGTCAGGAGCGTGATCTCGTACTCGAATTCGACCAGCGATTCGACAATAACGCGCGTGTTGCGGACGCGCGCGCCGCTGCCCGCGTAGTTCCATGCCGCCGCCACCTGCTCAGGGCTGTCCACGCGCGACTGTCCTTTTCCGGACGATGACATCACTGGCTTGACCACGCACGGGTAGCCGATGCCCTGGTCGATCTCGGCCTTAAGTTCATCCAGGCTCGAGGCAAATGCGTAGCGTGAGGTCGGAAGTCCCAGTTCTTCATTGGCAAGCCGGCGAATGCCCTCGCGGTTCATGGTCAGGTGCGCGGCACGGGCGGTAGGAATCACCTCCGCGAGCCCGGCCCCCTCAATCTCAAGCAGTGCCCCGGTTGCAATGGCTTCGATCTCGGGCACGATGATTTGCGGCCGCTCCTGCTCCACCAGCCTGCGCAGGGCATCGCCGTCCGTCATATCGATCACGTGTGCCCGATGCGCGACCTGATGGGCCGGCGCATTGGGGTAGCGGTCGACTGCGACGACCTCAACCCCCAGACGCTGGGCGGCGATGGTAATTTCCTTGCCGAGTTCACCGCTGCCGAGCAGCAGGATGCGGGTGGCCGTGGGAGAGAGGGGCGTTCCAATGACAACCATGTATTTGTCCCGATTTCGATGATCGATGTGCCGCACGCATACCACGTTTGCGGACCGCGGTCGCTTCCCCAGGCTGACCTTGCGACACTTACTCGACGCAGAACCGTGGCGCCGAATCGCGATTTTTTGGTGTGACCGGGTCCCCGGAATCCGCCTGTCAGTTTCCCTGCCGGCAGGTAATGCCACACCGTCCCGCAGGATCGGTCCGGCCATGCCCACGTAAACCGCCCTGGCACGTGACCGACGCCACCATCCTCACTGGTGGCCACCACACTGACAGTGCTGCCAGATCTTGCCAGACATCATACCTATGCGCGCCTCCATCACAAAGCCTCACCCCCCGGTCAAGCCGGCCTGACACCGCGGGGGCACAACGTACTTCGGTTGCCAATGGTAACGAGACCGGGGGCGATACCGAACCCTATCGAAGTCGGCCACACGGCAGGACTTCCGGTCCGGTATCGGTCGCGCACACCGCCCCCGGCCATCGACCCCCCTGAGCCCGGGCAGTGTGCGGAGGCTGCAGAGACCGGGGCATCTCTGCGCAGCGCCGCCCGCTCTGGAGGAGGTATCGGCAACTGCCGAAGACAATGCCGGAACGCCGCCCCGCCAGATCCGAGGCTACCAGCGGCTGCCTGCAGAAAAGCACGCAGCGACTCCGAACCGCGGCAGAACTCAGAAACCGGCCCTTGCGGCTGCAGAAACCGGCTTCGGCGGGACCACGGAGACCGGCACCGTCCTTAAAATCTGGTGCTGTGACCCGCTTTCCCGTCTTGTTCTATAATTTCATTGAAGAGTCACCGCAGACAGCCAGCGTCCACGTTCATGGGCAGGGGGTTTGTGCATGTTAGTCCCGGGACTTTACCAGTTTTTCCATCGCCACGTTCAGCACGGTTTCGGGGTCCATGGCGTCGGCGAACCGGCCGCCGTGGACTATGTCAGCGACGTGCTGACACGCTTCAGTCACGTGCGCATGCTTGATGTCGTCAGAAACGACAGCGGCGAACCGGTGACCAGCATCGCCGGCATGCTCGCCGAATGGAGGCGTACGCAGGGCTGGGACAATGCGCCCGTAAACCGGCCGCGCGAGGCACTGATCGTACGCCACATCGGTGAATATTCGCTGTTCATGAGCGGGCTGTTCCGTGAGCGTCTGGCTGCGCGTGGCCAGCTCGGATATTATCTGGAGCAAGGCCGCAGCGCCTTCTGGCACAGCGCCTACTTCGAATCGGATCCGGCGCGCATCAGGCTGTTTCGCTACCTGTACGGCGCATTCGACCGTGTATCCGGAGCACTTGACCACATCCGGCACGTTGAACTTCCGCTTTCGGCAAACAGTGGTCCGGTTTCGCCACTGGCTGCCCTGTGGCGTATCAAGTAGATCACAGAAGCTGCGGCACTGGGCAGACCGGAGCAAGCGGTGCGACTGCAGAAATTGGCACGGTATTGCGGTACGGAATGACCAAGAGCCTGATGGAGGGGATGACCGGTTTGCGTTTCCGGTGCACCGGCTGCGGCGCCTGCTGCATCGGTGGTGCCGATCACTACGTCGAAATAGGACGGGCGGAGCAGGAGGCGTTACGGGATTATCTGGGTCTTTCGCGACCCTGGTTCCGGCGCCGTTACGTCGTGCCGGTAAATGATAAGGTCGAAGGAATTCGCCTTGGCGCCGATGGCCGCTGTCCGTTTCTCCTCGACGACCTCAGTTGCCGGGTGTATCCGGTACGC
The DNA here is from genome assembly GCA_021785795.1 of Pseudomonadota bacterium. The sequence continues at coordinate 3,487 of JAJYEK010000185.1, read as the reverse complement.
CCGCTGCAGTGCAAAACCTATCCGTGGTGGCCGGAACTTCTCCGACCTGCCGCGTGGAAAGCGGAGGCACGACGCTGCGAAGGGATCGGTCAGGGACCGGTGATTGCACTCACCACGATCAGGGGCAACCTGAATCTCCCGACCGCCCTGCCGCCTTCCGTGAAAGCTCCGGCAACGCGCGGAAAAGGATGAGCCGGCAGATCCACGGGACTAGAAGCTCGTTACCTGACATCCCGGGTAGGGATCTGTTGCGAGCCCAGAGCTTGGGTTGCCTGTGGCATCCACCCCAGCCTGCCCTGTGGGAGGCATCTGCCGGCCATCTCGCCAGCTGACGAGATAGGCACTTTACACCCTTCTGACGCCACGGCATTGACCAGGATCAAATCCGGGCGGCCCGTCCATCAGCAGCGATCCGGGTGACGCGGAATCAATTCGCCGTCAGATCGACCAGCCGCACCTGCGGCGAACCACCGATGCCGGCAAGACGCTCGGCGAGCGGCGGCAGACTGGCATGCAATGTTTCCATGAGCCGCCACGGCGGATTGATGACCAGCAGTCCGCTGCCATTGAGGCGGCGTTCCACATCTAGCGGTAACGTGATGAACTCCACCGCGTGCGCCGGCGCCTTGATGGCAGCCACTGCACGGTAGAAGGACTCGACCGGCCGGCGCGACTTGATCGGATACCATGCGAGATACATGCCGTTGCGCCAGTGCCGCATGCCATGGCGCAGAGCGGCGGCAACAGCCGTAAATTCGTCCGGCCGTTCGTAGGGCGGGTCGATCAGTACCAATCCACGATTTTCCTTCGGCGGGACGAACGCCCTGATCCCGTTCCAGGCATTGATGTGATGCACCCCGATGCCGCGGACGTCATGCATAGATTCCCTGAGGCAGGCATACTCCTGCGGGTGCAGCTCCAGCAGCGCTGCCCGGTCTCCGGTCCTCAGGAACTCACGTATGATCATCGGTGAACCCGGGTAGAACCTGAGTCTGCCGCCAGGGTTGAACCGCGCGATGATTTCAAGGTAGCCGGCCAGCGCTGTCCAGGCCCCGCGCTCCGGCCACAGCTGTCCTATTCCCTGCTCGTATTCTCCGCTTCGTCCGAGCTCGTAGAGTCCGGCACCGGCGTGGCTATCAATCACGCAGAATGGTGTGTCTTTGCGGTGTAGTGCCTCCAACACCAGGGTGAGAACATAGTGCTTGAATACATCGGCAATGTTGCCTGCGTGGTAACTGTGGCGGTAGTTCAAGGGCGGGTCGCGCCATCGGTCCGCAATGGCCGGTCACACGGACCCGTGCTGACGGAAAACGAGCGGGCAATCCTGTCAGGAATCATCGGGCTTTCCTGCCTTCCCGCGCACCTTGTCGGCCGGATACTTGCGCTCATTGATCTCGATCTTGCGCCATGCGGCCTCGACCAGGTTCACCCCCAGCCGGTCGGAGATACGAATGAGATAAATGAATATATCGGCGAGCTCCTGTTCCACTGCGGCAAGCGTGTTCGCGGGAAGCTGCAGGCTTTGCTGCTCGGTCAGCCACTGGAAGTGCTCGACCAGCTCCGCCGCTTCCACGATAAGCGCCATGGACAGGTTTTTGGGCGAGTGGAACTGTTCCCAGTCGCGCTCGCGGGCAAAACCGCGCAGGCGCTGAACCAGCAGGTCCAATGCGGTTGTCGATGCCTGCAAGTCCATGGATTCCCGCTTCATGCCGGATCCGGTTGCTGGCCGGCACACCGGATTCCACCGCGCCCATCCGCCAGCTTGCCCTGGTACATGGCGGAATCCACACGTCGCAGCACGCTCGCCAGATCGTGCCCATCCTGCGGAGCGACGCCGATGCCTACAGACATGCTGAGCGAAATATGGTCTTCCTGCGACCATCGCGCCACCGCCTCCTGGAGGCGACGCGCAACGCGTGCCGCATTATCGACATCCGTATCGGGCATGACAATCACGAATTCGTCGCCGCCATAGCGTGCGGCAACGTCGTATTCGCGCACCGCTGCCCTGATAATGCCTCCAATCTCCTTCAGCACCCTGTCGCCTGCATGATGGCCGAGTTCGTCGTTGATCGATTTGAACCGGTCCATGTCCGCGAACAAGACTGCCGCCTGTCTCCCGGTGCCGGTGAGCTCCCGGAACAGTGTGTCGGCCCGTTCCTGCAAACCGCGCCGGTTAAGAAGGCCGGTAAGCAGATCCACGTTGCTCTCGACCTCGAGCTGCAGTCGGCTCTTCTCGATCCTGGACATGAGCGAATAGGCATACACGATGATGATCGCGAAAAACGCAAGAAAGAACAGGGTTGTGGCCGAAACAACATGCAGATAGGAGGAGAAGCGCAGAACGGTGATGATCGCCACGAACGAAAACGTGCCGATCAGCGTCTCTGCGAACAGCCTCATGCCGTAGCGCATGCCATTGCCCAGTATCACCATGATATAAGCAAGGTACGCGGGCGACATCGGATTAGGATCCATCATCACCGCGAACGATACCATCAGCAGATCCGTCCACATCGCTAGGCGCCAGCGTACGACCGAACGTATATAACGGCGCGCGTGCAGCAGGTACGCGGTGGTCAGGATGAAATACACACCGCCCGCAATCACCACCGCGGTCCTTTCCGGCCCGGCATGCACGATCGGTCCGCCCAGCCTGAAGTAGAGCAGATAAAGGGCCCAAAACATGTAGCGCGTCACGTATTGGACGCGCTGATCCTCCCAGGACGCCGTACACACGCGGCCGCCATGGCGGCGATTCTCGCGGCGCCGCTCCTGCCGGATCCGTCTGTCGGATTCACGTCGACCCTGCGTCATCCCGTCCCGCTCCTGTTAGCTTGCCTGCCCGGCAGTTCACGGCGGCCGTGCCACCGGCAAGCCTATTTCCTTGCCGCAGACTCAAGGCGTTCGCGCGCACGCGCAATGGCCATGCGCACCTGTTCCGGCGCAGTACCGCCCAGATGATTCCTGGCAGCCACCGACCCAGTCACCGTCAATACTTCAAAGACATCCGGGCCGATTGCTGCGGAAAAGCCCCGCAGTTCCTCCAGCGTCATATCCGCCAGATCTTTGCCGCTTTCAACGCCGTGGCGGACTGCCCGTCCGACGACTTCGTGCGCGTCGCGAAATGCGACGCCCTTGCGCACCAGGTAATCCGCCAGGTCGGTGGCCGTAGAAAAACCACGTTGTGCGGCATGCAGCATGGATTCACGCTTGACCCTGATGTTCGGTACCAGATCGCCATATGCCCTGAGGCTGCCGAGCACCGTATCCACAGCATCGAACAGCGGCTCCTTGTCCTCCTGATTGTCCTTATTATATGCAAGCGGTTGGCCCTTGATCATGATAAGCAGGGAGACCAGATCTCCAACAACGCGGCCGCTCTTTCCGCGAACCAGCTCCGGAACATCCGGGTTCTTTTTCTGCGGCATGATCGACGAACCCGTGCAGAACGCATCGGGCAGCTCGACAAAATCGAACTGGCTGG
>JAJYEK010000184.1 GCA_021785795.1 Pseudomonadota bacterium | reverse complement strand
GGCCTACAGCTTCTCGGCTAATCCGACAGAGATCGAAGTCGAGCATCGTGCGCGCGCTGCCGGAAAATCCAAGTACCGCCTCTACGATCTTATTCGTTTGAACTTCGATTTGATGACCGGATTTTCAGTGGTTCCACTGCAGATGTTCACCATGTTCGGGATATTCGTTTCCATCATGAGCACCCTGTTCGTCGTATACCTTTTCATCCGCCGTATCGTGATCGGACCCGAAGTGCAGGGCGTGTTCACCTTGTTCGCCATACTTTATTTCCTGGTGGGTGTAGGCATCATGGGGCTCGGAATCATCGGGGAGTACGTTGGGCGGATATACCAGGAAGTCCGGCGGCGACCCCGGTTTGTAATCAAACGGACCCTGGCCGCGGAATCCGCGTCCGCGGCCGGAGACAGCGCCAGCCTATCCACCCACAGGGCCCGTGGCGGTGACTAGGCCGCCAATCGTAGTTTTCGCCTACCACGATGTAGGTTACGAGTGCCTTGAGGCCCTGATCCGGCACGGAGCGAACATTGTCGGGGTGTTTACGCACCACGATGATCCGACGGAGAACATCTGGTTCAAGTCGGTATCCGCACTCGCGTGCGCCCACTGCATTCCGGTATACGTCCCGGACTCGGTCAACTCGGCGGACTGGATCGAACGCATCCGCGCGCTGCGGCCACAGATACTGTTTTCATTCTACTACCGCAACCTCATCTGCCAGGAGATTCTTGACATGGCGGGTCTGGGCGCATTCAACATGCACGGATCCCTGCTGCCGCGCTACCGGGGACGAGTGCCGGTAAACTGGGCGGTGCTGAACGGCGAGACACGGACCGGAGCAACGCTGCACGTCATGGTAAAACGGCCGGATGCCGGAGAAATTGTCGATCAGGAGGAAGTGCCGATCGGCCCGCTCGATACCGCCCGTCAGGTCTTTGTACGTGTCACTGCCGCGGCAAGACGGGTGCTCGAACGACAGATCGACGCCATCGAGGCCGGCAATGCGCCGCGTCGCCCCCAGGACGAGGCGGCAGCAAGCTATTTCGGTGCGCGCAAACCGCAGGATGGCCGTATTGACTGGACTCAGCCGGCGCAGCGGATATTCAACCTGGTTCGGGCCGTGACCCGGCCCTATCCGGGCGCATTCACGGAACTGGACGGCCGGCGGCTTTATATATGGTGGGCATTACCGCGTCCGGATCGTCACGACGGAGCGCCAGGCGCGGTGCTGTCGGTGCAGCCGCTGACAGTGAACACCGGCGCCGGAAGCCTTGAAATCGTCACCCTGCAATGGCAGGACGGCGCAGAGCAGCCGGCATCGGACGGCACACATGGCCTGCGCCAAGGGTTACGGCTGGGCGCGCTGCATGCGTCGCCGTGTCCGGATACAGCAATTTGACATCTTCAACGGAGACATGACATGAGCCTTAAGGTTCTTATTCTTGGCGTCAACGGCTTCATCGGCAACAGCCTGACGCAACATATACTCGAGCGCAAGGACTGGGAGGTCTACGGAATGGACATGAGCGCCGACAAGCTCGGCGACTGCCTCGATGACAAGCGCTTCCATTTTGTCGAGGGCGACATCACCATCAACCGCGAATGGATCGAATATCACGTGAAGAAGTGCGACGTGGTGCTTCCGCTCGTCGCCATCGCCACCCCGGCCACCTATGTGACCGACCCGTTACGGGTGTTCGAGCTTGATTTCGAGGCCAATCTGCATGTCGTGCGCATGTGCGTCCGCTACGGAAAACGGGTGCTCTTCCCGTCCACCTCTGAAGTCTACGGCATGAGTCCTGATTCCGAATTCGACGAGGAAAACACCAACCTCGTTCTGGGTCCGATCCACAAGCAGCGCTGGATCTATTCGTGCTCGAAGCAGCTCATGGACCGCGTGATCTTTGCCTACGGCGCCAAAGAAGGACTGCGGTTCACGCTGTTCCGGCCGTTCAACTGGATAGGACCGAAGCTCGACAATGTTCTGGAACCCAAGGAAGGCAGCTCGCGCGTGCTGACCCAGTTCATCGGGAATATCCTGCGCGGCAAGGATATCCGGCTCGTTGACGGCGGGGAGCAGCGTCGTAGCTTCACCTACATCGACGACGGGGTTGACGCGCTTCTGCGCATTATTGAAAACAAGGACGGTTGCGCTGACGGACGGATTTTCAACATCGGCAATCCGAAAAATGACATGTCGATCCGGCAGCTGGCGGAAACGCTGGTCGCGCTCATCAAGACCTACCCGAAATATGCCAACCTTGCCGACAACGTGAAGCTAGTGACCACAAGTTCCAGCGAGTACTACGGGAAGGGATACCAGGATATTCTGACGCGTGTTCCTTCGATCAAGAACGCGCAGAGATATCTCGGCTGGAATCCGACTACTGATCTCAAGACCGCGCTGCACAAGACGCTCGACTATCATCTGGGGCGGCCGACGCAGGAGCTTGAAGGCTGACGGCGCCGCCATGTCCGAGACCGTGCTCGCGGTCAAAGTCGATGTCGACACCGACAGGGGAACGCGAATCGGCGTTCCGAATCTTCTGGCGCTGTTCCGGGAATTCGGAGTCAGGGCGACTTTTCTGTTTTCGCTTGGCCCGGACAATACCGGCCGGGCGATCAAGCGCATGTTCCGCCCGGGCTTTTTTCGCAAGGTTGCGCGCACGAATGTCGTCGGAACATACGGGATTCGCACGCTACTCAATGGCGTTCTGTTGCCGGCACCACATATAGGGCGCCGCAACGAGTCGGTCATGCGCGCGGCGCGGTTTCAGGGTCACGAGGTCGGCATTCACTGCTACGATCACATACGCTGGCAGGACGGCCTCGGGCGGATGCAGGAAATCGAAGTGACCGAGGAATTCGGCAGGGCACAGCGCGAATTCCTCCGGATTTTCGGGGAACCTGCTACCACAGCGGGTGCTGCGGGCTGGCAGGCGAATGCCTACAGTCTGGCGGCTTACGACGGGGCCGGCTTGCGGTACGGGAGCGATGCACGCGGAACCCATCCTTTCCTGCCGCGCGTCGGACAACGGGTGTTCGGCACACTGCAGATTCCGACGACGCTTCCGACTCTGGATGAATTGCTCGGCCGGCCCGGATTCGGGGAACCCCAGATCCTTGATTTATACCTGGCGCGTCTGCGTGCCGGCGGCCTGCACGTTCTGACCGCGCATGCGGAGATCGAAGGTATGAACAAGCTGCCGCTTTTTCGTGAGCTGCTGACACGCGCTCTGGCTCTGCCTGCGCGCGTGTGCCCGTTGGCCGACATCGCCGAGGAACGGCTTCACTCGGGGCCGCCGATTCCGGTATGCGAACTGGTGCAGGGTCAGGTAGACGGTCGCTCCGGTACGCTTGCGGTTCAGCACTGCGCCTGAGATCTTTGGGCCGTATTCAAATGCCCCTCGTGCCGAATCCACCTTGCGGCTCGGGCGGCATGGGACGGAGCCCGAGCTTGTTGAACAGCGACTGGTCCTGGTCTGTCTGTGGGTTTGGGGTGGTCAGGAGGCGGTCGCCGTAGAAAATGGAATTGGCGCCGGCAAAGAAGCACAACGCCTGAAGCTCCTCCGGCATCTCGCGGCGGCCCGCAGACAGCCGGATGAAGCTGCGCGTAAGCGCCAGCCGGGCCACGGCCACCGTGCGCACAAATTCTATGGGATCGAGCGCCGGCGTGTCGCTGAGCGGGGTGCCGGGAATGCGCACCAGCAGGTTGATCGGAACGCTTTCCGGCTGCGGATCCAATGTCGCGAGCTGGGCAATCAGTCCGGCGCGATCGGCTCGCCGTTCTCCCATGCCGACAATCCCACCGCTGCAGACCTTGATGCCGGCTTGACGCACAAGCTCCAGCGTGTCGATCCGGTCCTGCCATTGGTGCGTATGGATTACCTCTGTATAGAACTCCGGCGCGGTATCGATATTGTGGTTATAGTAGTCCAGTCCGGCCTCGGCCAACTGCTGCGCCTGATCGTCATGCAGCATCCCGAGGGTGACGCAGGTCTCCAGACCCAGGGAACGCACCGCGCGAACCATGTCGAGTACCGGATCGAGGTCGCGCTGTTTGGGCCCGCGCCATGCGGCGCCCATGCAGAAGCGGGTTGCACCTCGCGCCTTTGCAGCACGTGCCGCTTCGGTAACCTCGTCCAGTGACATGAGGGGCTGACTCTCAACCCCGGTGTGGTAGCGCGCAGCCTGCGAACAATAGCCGCAATCCTCCGAACACCCGCCGGTCTTGATGGAAAGCAGGGTGCTGACCTGAATGGAATTGGGGTCGAAATTCTGCCGATGCACGACGTGAGCACGGTATAAGAGGTCATTGAAGGGCAGACCAAACAGGGCATCGACCTGGCTGGTGGTCATTGCAGACATAGTACTGTGCTCGCGGTAGTGGAGAGCTGGCGAAACTAGGCGAAGCAGGGGTTATTGTCAACCCTAACGGCCGATCGGGGTTGACGACAGCCGCGCCGGCAACCGGAGGGCCACACATCCGACATCCGGCCGTCTCTAGCCCAAACGACGCTCTATGGCATCAAGACTCGTCAGGTGCACGTATTTGCCCCGGACGGTGAGCAGGCCTTCCTCCTGAAAACGCGAAAACAGCCGGCTCACGGTCTCGAGCGCCAGCCCCAGATAGTCCCCCAGGTCCTGGCGGGACATGTGCAGCTTGATGTCCGTGGGTGACAGGCCAAGACGCGTCTGGCGCCGGGACAGATTGTGCAGACATGCAAGCAGGCGCTCGTCGGCGCTCATCTTGCCGATCATGAGCAGGAGCTGGCCTTCCCGTCCGATCTCGCCGCTCATCAGGCGCAGCAGCTGGTGTTGCAGTCCGGTAATGTGCTGCGCAAGCTCCTCTAGCCTGGCCCATGGGATTTCGCAAACCTCCGAAGAGCTGAGCGCCTCGGCATTGCAGCGGTGCTGCTCGCCGTCGATCGCATCGATGCCGAGAATCTCGCCAGGCAGCTGAAAACCGGTGATCTGGATGCGTCCATCTCCAAGCAGTTCGGAAGTCTTCATCGCTCCCGATCGTATCGCGTAGAGCATGTGCAGGGGCTCACCCATGCGATACAGATACTCGCCCTTGCGCACAGTGCGTCGCCGCCTGACGATCTGATCGAGCGCCGCCAGGTCCTCATCGCGCAATCCCAGCGGCAGACAAAGGTCCCTCAATGCGCAATCCTTGCAGGCCGCCTTGATGGTGGCAATACTGATCACAGCAGCGCCCGTCTTGTGGTTGATGAGTGCTTCGGACACGACCTGCAAACCTCCTGTAAGTAAGATCGGATTCTCAGCCCTGCTGGAAACAGCCTCGCGTCATTCTATTTTATTGGGCACTGGCAAAGGCACACCAGACGTCCACCCCGGGTACATTGCGTCCAGCCTTTACCGATCGACTATATAGCGGATCAAATCGGATGCCAATCAGCGATTAGCGGCTCACCCTGGATCTGTTCCGGCGGCACCCCGGCCACGTCCGCGCCCTGGTCCGTGCATGCGTCCACCGCCATGGGGCCCGAGTGTCCGCGTCGAGCACGCCCCACAGGGCGCGCCACGTCCGGAGAACACTCCGCGAGCTCAGATTACCTTGGAGAAGCGTTGTGCGCGCTGCGCGCGCAGATACCGGTCGAAAACCATACAAATATTACGGATAAGAAGCTTGCCCGAAGGCAACACACGGATCGTGTGCGGATCGACCGCCAACAGACCGTCCGGCTCCATGGAGCGCAACTCCTCCAGTTCGCGCGCAAAGTAGTCTGGGAAGCACACCGCAAACTGCGCACTGACGGCGTCTACGTCGAGCTCGAAGTGGCAGATCAGTCTGGTGATGATCTCGCGCCGCAGACGGTCGTCCCGGCTCAGCTCTAAACCGCGCATCACCGGAATCCGGTCCGCATCGACCAGGGAGTAATAGTCCTCTAGCGTCCGCACATTCTGGCTGTAGCTTGCTCCGATCTTGCCAATTGCGGTGATTCCGAGCGCCACGAGGTCGCAGTCGGCATGGGTGGAATAGCCCTGGAAATTGCGATAGAGCGTGCCGTTGCGCTGGGCGATTGCGAGCTCGTCGTCGGGACGCGCAAAATGGTCCATGCCGATGTACACGTAACCTGCGGCTCCGAGCTTGTCGATCGTGAGCTGAAGTATGTCGAGCTTTTCCGCCGCACTCGGCAGATCATCGGCATTGATACGGCGCTGCGGCTTGAATAGCTCCGGTAAATGCGCGTAATTGAACACTGAAAGACGCTCCGGACCGACGGCAATCACGCGATCGAGCGTGCGCGCGAAGCTGTCTCGCGTCTGGTGCGGAAGCCCATATATGAGATCGATGTTGGCCGAGCGAAATCCGTGCTGCCGGGCCGCGTCGAGCACCGCTACCGTCTCCTCCTCGGTCTGCACGCGATTGACCGCCTTCTGCACCACGGGATCGAAATCTTGCACACCCAGACTGATGCGGTTGAAGCCCAGCTCGCGCAGCAGGCGGATCGTCGCCTCGTCAGCGGTACGCGGATCGACCTCTATCGAGTACTCACCGGTGTCGTCACCGCGAAGGCTGAAATTTTCGCGCAGCGCTGTCATGAGTGCCCGCATCTCGGCCGCAGAGATAAATGTCGGGGTGCCGCCGCCCCAATGCAGTTGGTCAACCGGCCGGGAACGGTCGAACATCGCCCCCTGAAGCGCAATCTCGCGCTGGAGCCGCTGCAGATAAGGCGCCGCACGGGAATGATCCTTGGTAACTACCTTGTTGCACGCACAGTAGTAGCATACGGTGTCACAGAAAGGCACGTGAACATATAGCGACAGCGGCGGCGCGTGGCTGCCGTCATTGCTGCGCGCGGCCCAGGCGCGATACTCCGTCTCGCCGAACCCCTGATGGAACTGAACTGCCGTAGGATACGACGTGTACCGCGGCCCGGCCTTGTCGTATCGGCGCAAAAGTTCCGGGTCGAATTTGAGAGAGTGGTTCATATCTTCACTGTGCCAGCGCCGTCGCTGCCGTGTCACGAGGTCTGGGTCTGCGGCGTTCAGCACCCGGACCCGCCCCTGGCCGGACCGGGGAGCGGAATCCCTGCGGCGCCTGGGGCGGCGCATCCTCGCTGGAGGCTGCCCAAAATGGTAAGGGTACATCACACCGCCGGCACCGCGCCATCTCGATCGGGCTCGCCCCGGTTGGAGCAGCCGCGGCGCCGCCCAGGGCTCTTCAATATCCCGATTTCTGGCTCCTTATCGCGCACCG
>JAJYEK010000183.1 GCA_021785795.1 Pseudomonadota bacterium | reverse complement strand
GCTCTGACGCTGCTGTTTGATATTCCGGTGGAACAGGGGCTGGCGCGTGCCGGCAAGCGCAGCACGCCGGATCGGTTCGAGCGCGAACAACGGGAATTTTTCGAACGGGTACGCCGCCATTATCTGACGGCCGCCGGACGCGAAGCCGGCCGCATCCGGGTGATCGACGGCGCGCTCGCCCCCCGGCAGGTCGAAGACAGGATCCGTGGGATTCTGGGGGATTTCATGCGATGACGGACGGTGCGCAGCTGTACCCGTGGACACGCGAAGCGGCTCGCCGCCTGACACGCGACATCGAACGCCTGCCGCACGCTCTGCTGCTTGCCGGGCCCCGCGGCCTCGGCAAGGACGCGTTCGCCGCCCAGATGACGCAGATCCTCTCCTGCACGCAACCGGACATGGTAGCGCCGGCGGCATGCGGAGTCTGCCAAAATTGCCGGCTTCTGGCAGCCGGTACACATCCGGACGTGCAATGGGTGACGCCCGCGGACGAAAGGAAAGCGATTACGGTGGACCAGATCCGGGCGCTGGCGGAGTTTCTTCACCTGCGCCCGCATATCGGGCAGCGCAAGCTTGTCGTCATATCGCCGGCCGAGGCGATGAACATTCATGCCGCGAACAGTCTGCTCAAGCTGCTGGAGGAACCGCCGCCGGACAGCGTGCTGATGCTGGTGGGCGCCGATGCGGCACGGCTGCCGCGGACCGTGCTCAGCCGCTGCCAGCGCGTGGTCTTCTTCCCGCCGGCACGCAGCGAGGCGCTCGCGTGGCTGCGGGCGGCTGACAGGGTTCCCGGCGGCGAGGCCGAGCTGCTGCTGGATCTTGCCGGCGGCGCGCCGCTGCGCGCGCTCACGCTGCAGCAGGACGGATTCCTTCCGGTCCGCAGCGAACTGCTGGGCGACATGGAAGCGCTGGGGACCGGGAAAGCGGATCCCGTATCCTGTGCTGCGCGCTGGAAGGCGCACGGGGCTCGGCACTGCCTCGAGTGGCTGGAAGGCGGGATCATGGACCTGATCAAGATCGGCATGGCCTCTGCACCCAGGCGGCTGGTAAACCCCGATGCCGGGGAGCGGTTGCATGTGTTGAAAAAGCGGTTAGACTTGAAGCAGTTATTCCGTTTTCTCGAGGTGGTCTCCGGGGGCAGGCGTCTCCTCGACGGGCCCGCGGATGAACTGTTGCTGCTCGAGGATATTCTGATCCGGTGGAGCAGGCTGGCGCGGCAGAAATAGACAATGACTGAAAACATCAAACCGGTCGCCCCCGTCGCACGGCCCGGCGTGCTTTCCCTCACGATCAAGGACAAGAGCGCCCTCTATGCAGCCTATATGCCGTACGTGAAGGGAGGCGGGATATTCATTCCCAGCACCAAGCCCTACAAGCTCGGCGACGAAGTATTCATGCTGCTCACTCTCATGGACAGCAAGGAAAAGATCCCGGTGGCCGGGCACGTGATATGGGTCACGCCGGTCGGAGCCCAGGGCAGCCGAGCTGCCGGCATCGGCATCCAGTTCAGCGAAAAGGACTCCGGTGCGGCGCGCAATAAGATCGAGACCCTGCTCGCCGGGCAGCTTACCTCGGACAAGCCGACCCATACCATGTAAGACGCAATGGCGTTCCTGACGGATTCCCACTGCCATATCACCTTCGAGCCTCTCGCAAGCCAGCTTCCCAGGATCCTGCAGAATGCCAGCGCGAATGCGGTGGGCTGCATGCTCTGCGTATCGGTGAATCTCGAGGGCTACCCACAGGTGATCGAAGTCGCCCGCGATCATGCCCAGGTTTACGCTTCGGTCGGCGTTCATCCCGGAGAGGTAGAGGGAGAGGATCCGACGGTGGAACGGCTGCTGGGTCTGGCCGGCGAGCAGCGCGTCGTTGCGATCGGCGAGACCGGCCTGGATTACTATCGCTCGACCGGGAGCGAGGAGCGGCAACAGGAGCGCTTCCGCCGTCACATCCGCGCCGCGCGTGAATGCGGAAAGCCGCTGATCATCCATACACGCGAAGCGGCGCAGGATACGCTGCGCATCCTGCGCGAGGAGGGTGCCGATCAGGCGGGCGGCGTCATGCACTGCTTCACCGAGAACTGGGACACGGCCAATGCCGCCCTGGACCTGGGATTCTATATTTCCTTCTCCGGCATCCTCACCTTCCGGAATGCCGAGGCATTGCGTGCCGTCGCCACGCGCGTCCCACAGGATCGCCTGCTGGTGGAGACTGACTCTCCCTATCTTGCGCCGGTGCCGTTTCGCGGACAGACGAACGAGCCGGCCCACGTCCGGCACGTTGCCGCACAGCTCGCTGCGCTGCGCGGGCTGACCCTGGAGGAAATCGCCAGCATCACCACCGAGAATTTTTTCCGGCTGTTTACCGCTGCCCGGATGCCGGACGGGCCGCCGGTGCCGTCGCCGCTGTGCTGAGCTGCCGGGGCAGCCCGCGGCGCTGCGCCTGTTGCAGGCGCCCGAGACGGGACCCGTCGCCAAGCAAGCCGGCCTGCGCCAGCCATGCGGTCTTGTCAAGCGCGGCGAGTGCCTCTTCGATGATCCCGGCAGCCCGGCCGTCCCGGGTTGCCGCGGTAATTTGCCGCGCCCCGACACTCAGACGCAAGACGCTGAAAGGCGCCATCCCGTCGTTTCCGCACACTACCGGCTGACCGAGCTGGCAACGCAGGCGGGTGATTTTCGCCGGTGCCCCCGGGCGCTGCCCGACCGCCCGGGCAGCCAGATCAGCCTGCAGCAGACGATAGACAGCCTGCATTTCTTCCGGGTTCAGAAAGGCGCCACCGTTTGAGCGGCGCAGCCGGAAGGGGAAAATCGTGGGAATACTGTCCCAGCCCGAGTTCCCGGCCAGGGGCCTGCGGTCGATTTCCGGCACCGGCACGGTACGGAAGACATCCTGGTCAGCCAGGCGTTCAGCGATGGCCGCGGCAAAGCGCCGCAGGAAATTGCCGATCTCAACCTCCGGGACTGCGCGCAGGGCACGCAGCTCGGCGAGCGCCGCCTCCCAGCGCAGCATCAAACCCGGATTGGCCGCCTGGGGAAGGGATGCGGCTGCGCGCCAGCCGTATGGCCAGTCGCTGCGGGCCGAATAGGCAGACAAGAGCCGGCCGACGGCCAGGTGGCGATAGTGCTCCGCGCTGGCCTGCGGAACGAGCAGGGCTCCGGAGAAGCTCGGCCCCCCGAGAAACTTGGAGCCGGTCACGGCGACCATGAACCCCTGCCCGAGATAGGCGCGTACCGTGGACGGGGCCACGCGGAACTGGCAAGCATCGACCAGCACCTCCAGCTGTCCCGGCAGCGCCGCGCGCAGCGCCGCCGCGCAGGCCGGCGTGGGGGCAAGCATGCCGGTCTTGGTCAGGTCATTGACAACCACGAGCACGCGCCGGCCGCGTGCGGCTGCGCGCAGTGCCGCGGTCACGACGGCCGCGTCGATGGCGTCGGGCGCAAGCGGAGCACCATCCGCACCGCGCAGGGCGATGTGCATCACCGGCAGGGCAGCGTCCGGTCCGACCGGGCTGCCAGCGGCGATGTTGCTGCTCCAGGCACTGCGGGTGCTGAAATGACAGCCGGCGACCGCTGCCGGGACGCCGGCGCCGGTTTCGGCGCCGGCGACCATGATGACGAGCGGTGGCAGCGGATGATCGGAGCGGGCCAGGCAGGCTGCGATCAGATGAACGTCCGTGCCGGAGGCCGCGAATACGATCTCCGCTGCCGACCGGCCTCCGGTGCCCACGTACTGTGTTAGTTCCAGCCGCATGCGCGCGAGCTCCAGCTCGCAGAACTCGGCCCTGGCGCCAGCCGGGGTATCTGCCAGGCGGTCGCGTAAACGGTCGGCGGCGCGGAACGCGGCTTCCGAAATCACCGACGCAGTAGAGGAACCGAAGGCAGCCAGCCCGGAATCCGGGAACGGCGCGCACCCGTAGCGGTTCGTGCCGCAGTGCGGATCGAGCGCGATCCGGGCATCACCGCCTTCAACCAGCAACTGCCCGGTGGTCGGGACCCGGTCCGGTTCCCGCAGGATCGCAAACGGTGCGCGGCCGGCACCGGCAGCCGCCCGGTAGAGCACGGTGCTCACGCCGCGCCTCGCGAGTCGGAATGCGCTGCATGCGCCGCCGCCTGTCCGAGCATTCCACGGAACGCCTGGAACACCTTGCGCATCGGTGCCTGCTTGTAGGGAAAAATGTCCACCGGGTCCATCGAGTGCACGACCGCACTGCTGTCGATTTCAAAAACCAGCAGCTGTCCGTCAGCAGTCTCGGCGCAGTCGATCACCAGATAGTCGAGCCCGATCCGTTCGTCGATCGCGTGCAACGCCGCCGCATGCCGGCGCGCAAATCCGTCGTCGAACCCCGTCATGAACCGCTCCTCTTCCAGCCGTTTCTCCCCGCTCTCCATCATGCCGGCGTTGATGTAGTGGATCATCCAGCTGTCCGATACCGCCATGTGGCAGGCGAACGGTTGCCCCTGGATGAGCGCGATCCGGAATTTGCGGAACAGGCCGTCGCGTCCGCGGTAGTCCACGAAGCGGGCGATGCAGAAATGATCCTGCGGCAGGTCCGCCAGATATGCCGGAATCGCGCCGGGATCATCAATCTTTGCCAAGCCCCGGCCGGCATGCGAGTCAGTGGGGCGGATAATGACCGGAAAACCTCCGTCTCCCAACATCGCGCCGATCCCGCCTGCGCCGCATGCCAGCTGCTGCAGCGCCGCACGCCCGACCCGAACCGACGCTGGTATGACCAGGCCGGGAATGCCATTCAGCAGCACCGAGACCTGATCGCGCGAGAGGCGCGCAATCAGCTCGGGCCTGTTGATCACCGGTCGCGGCCATTCCTTCAATGCATCGGTCAGCGCCCGCAGCAGCGTCTGGTTGTGCTCGGATTCGCCGATGGCGACGAACAGCACGTCGTGGTCGGGGACCGCGGCAGGCAGTGACAGGAGCGGCGACAGGTACAGCATTTCGAGCTGGATGTCGGAGCCGTGCACCAGGAACTCCAGCGGTGTGTTGGACATCAGATCGCCCGGCGCCATGAGGGCGAGCACGCGGATTCCCACCCGACCGTCTGCCGGGACAATGCGGTACAGTCTGCTCAGCGCGAGCGCCTGCTGCTGGGCGTTGAGAGCCAGATCCGGCTTGCCGGCCAGCTGGAGCATGGTGGCCAGGTCCATCAGGGCATTGGCATCGGCAGGGTTGCGCTGCACGCGAGCGATTAATCCGGAACCGAGCGCACCCAGATCGCCTCCGGAAATCAGCGCGTGCATCAGTGCCGCCATGCCCTGCAGCGGGATATCGCCGGAAGATTCGGAGTCGACTGCCTGCATGGCTGCCTTATTCGTCATGAGTCCTCCTGATGTGCGTGTCATGGTGCCGGCCGAGGCGCAGGGTGGCATCGACAAAACTGTCCATGTCCCCATCGGCAGTGCGGTGGTTTACGATCGCGGCCCGGATGGCAAGTCTGCCGGAGACCAGGGTGGTGGATGGTGCGGCGAGCCCCGATTCCTGCAGGTCGGCGACGATATCCGCATTCACCGTATCGGACGCGTTGCAGCGGAAGCGGAAGCAGACGATATTGAGCGATACCGGAGCGAGCAGTTCGAGCTCCGGCTCCGTCTCGATCCTGCGTTCGAGATATCTGGCCCGTTCACAGCAGCCGGAGATCATCCGGCCGAGACGGTCCGCTCCATAAACGCTGATCGTGAACCATGTCTTGAGAGCCCGGAATCCGCGCGACAGGTCCGGACCGAAATCGCATGGCCAGGGCGATCCGGCGGCCATACCGCGCCGCGCGCGCCCGAGATAGGGTGCGGGTGTTGCGAACGTGTCGTAATGAAGCCTGCCATCGCGCACGAGCACAAAACCGGCGTCATAGGGTACCTGACCCCATTTATGAAAATCGAACGCAATCGAATCGGCCTGTTCGATGCCGGCGAGCCTTGGGGCGATGTCCGCCGCCAGCATTCCCAGCGCACCGCAGGCACCGTCCACATGAAACCAGAGCCGTTCGCGGCGCACCACCTCCGCCACGGCGTTGAGCTCGTCGATCGCCCCGACATCCACCGTGCCGGCTGTCGCTGCCACGAAGAATGGCGTGAACCCCGCATCACGGTCCTGCCTGATGGCCGATACCAGCGCATCGATATCCATCCGGTGATTATGGTCTACCGGGACGATCCGCAGCGCATCGGTTCCAAGTCCGCAGAGGTTCATGGCGCGGGCCAGCGAGTTGTGGGCAGCGGCAGACGTGTAGGCCCGCAGGCGCAAGCCGTCTCCGGCGATGCCGTGCTCAAGCACCTTCCGGCCGAGCGTGCCGGTGCGGGCGACGAGCACGGCGATGAAGTTGGCCATCGAGGTGCCCGTCACGAACAGCCCGCTCGCGCTGTCGGGAAAACCGAACAGCTCGCGCACCCAGCGCAGCACCTGCCGTTCTACCGCCAGCGGTGCCTGCTCGCGCCCGCCGAGATTGGCATTGAGCCCCGCCGCCAGCATCTCCGCCAGCATGCCGACCGCGGTTCCGCCGCCATGAACCCAGCCCATGAAGCGCGGGTGCGTATTGCCGAGGGCGTAGGGCAGCACCGAGTCCTGGAAGGTCTCGTGGACTGCCCCGAGGGCGGCGGATTGGCGGGGTAGCGGCTGATCAAACCGCTGCCGAACCGCGTCCGGCATCGGCTGCCAGACCGGGCGTTCACGGATGCCCTCGAGATAATCCAACATATCATCGAGCATGCGATGGCCCTGGCTGCGCAGCGCTGTCCAGTCCTGGGGATCCAGCGATTGTTCCGATCCCTGGTGCGGGGATGGCTGGGCCAGGGCGAGACCGTCCGAAGCGTCAGATTTCTGACGCGCGCGGCGTTTGCGGCGGGGCAGGGCGGTTGTCGTTCGCAATGGATGCACCACGTTTCCGGGTTATTGAGGTGCCTGGATTTCAAGGCGCCTTCCGCTAATCGCCAGGATGCAATTTCCGTTCCGCATAGCTGGCCGGTCGCGGCCTGCGCCGGATGACGGTCCCAGGCACGAACTGGTGGAAATGCCCGGGCGCGCGGGAATCCGCTGCGCCGGACATCCCGGCTCAGGATCTGATCCGGGTTGTCGGTGGGGCGCCGGTGGTCCGGCCGGCACCATGAGTGACGTGCAAGGATTTTCCAGCGCGGCCGCCGAGGCGCTCCGAAACGGGCAGAACTGATGTCGGGACTGGCATGCACGCCAGCTTGCGCCCGCACCGCAGCCGCGCCATAG
>JAJYEK010000182.1 GCA_021785795.1 Pseudomonadota bacterium | reverse complement strand
AAGGGCGGCGCAGGCGCCGGCACGGTGCCGCATGCCCACGACAAGTCCAAGCGCATTGCGCCGACAATGCTGACCACGGACCTCTCCCTGCGTTTCGATCCGGCGTACGAAAAGATCTCGCGGCGCTTCATGGAGCACCCGGACGAGTTCGCCGACGCCTTCGCGCGGGCCTGGTTCAAGCTGACGCATCGTGACATGGGTCCGCGTGCCCGCTATCTTGGCCCGGAAGTGCCTGCCGAAGAACTCATTTGGCAAGACCCCATCCCGGCAGTCGATCACAAGCTGATCGATGCAAAGGACATTGCCGACCTTAAGGCTAAGGTGCTAGCGTCGGGCCTGTCGGTTTCACAACTGGTATCCACCGCCTGGGCGTCGGCGTCCACGTACCGTGGTTCCGACATGCGCGGCGGTGCAAACGGTGCCCGCATTCGTCTGGCGCCGCAGAAGAATTGGGAAGTCAACCAGCCGGCAGAGCTCGCGAAGGCGCTCAAGACCCTGGAAGGCATCCAGGCCGAGTTCAACCACGCGCAGACTGGCGGCAAGAAGGTGTCGATGGCTGACCTGATCGTGCTGGCCGGTTGCGCCGGCGTCGAGAAAGCGGCAAAGAATGCCGGTGTCGAGGCGACGGTTCCATTTACGCCGGGTCGAATGGACGCGTCGCAGGGACAGACCGATGTGGTGTCCTTTGCAGTGCTGGAACCGATCGCGGATGGGTTCCGCAACTACCAGAAGGCCAAATACACCGTCAAGGCGGAAGAGCTGTTGGTGGATAAGGCGCAACTGCTGACGCTGACCCCGCCGGAGATGACGGTTCTCCTTGGCGGTATGCGCGTGCTGAACACCAACTTCGGGCAGACCCAACACGGTGTCTTTACCGACCGTTCGGAGGCGCTGACCAACGACTTCTTCGTGAACCTGCTCGATATGAGCAATACGTGGAAGGCAACCTCGGCAGACCAAGATCTGTTCGAAGGCAGTGACCGCAAGACCGGCAAACCGAAGTGGACCGGCACCCGTGTCGACTTGATCTTTGGTTCAAACTCCGAGCTACGCGCCCTGGCCGAGGTCTATGCTGCAGCGGACTCGCCGAAGAAGTTTGTCCATGACTTTGTGGCGGCCTGGAACAAGGTGATGAACCTGGATCGCTTCGACCTTGCGTGATTCTGGAGGATCGACGTCAGGGAAGTAAAGGCGGCGTAAGTGGCAATGTGGATCCATCGCGCTGGTGGAACCGGCGGGCAACACGGTGGCATACTTCTGTCACGAGAAGGTCCGCGAACGCATCCGCCAGCGCACGGCACCTGATACTATCCGGATCGCAGCGTGAAGGTTTAAGCACTCCAATAAAAGGAGGGAACAACATGCCAGATGCAATTGATATCGGAATCAGTATCGAGGACCGCGCCAAGATCGCGGAGGGCCTGTCGCGCCTCCTGGCGGACAGCTACACGCTCTATCTCAAGACCCACAACTTCCACTGGAACGTGACCGGGCCGATGTTCAACACGCTGCATCTCATGTTCGAGACGCAGTACTCCGAGCTGGCTCTGGCAGTCGACTTGATCGCCGAACGCATCCGTGCCCTCGGCTACCCGGCCCCGGGCAGCTACGGCGACTTCGCGAAGTTGGGTACGATCAAGGATGCGCAGGGTGTGCCCAAGGCCGAGGACATGATCCGCGAACTCGTCGCTGGACAGGAGGCCGTTGTGCGCACCGCGCGCGCCGCGTTCCCGGCGGTGGAGAAGGCCAGCGACGAGCCGAGCGCCGATCTCCTGACCCAGCGCATGCAGGTGCACGAGAAGAACGCCTGGATGTTGCGGAGCCTGTTGGAGGGCTGAATCTGTCGCGCGGTGCAGTGAATCAGACACACCAACACTATTCGCTGAAGGTCCGCTTCGGCTCGTTTCGATGTCCGATTTGCAGAACGGTCGAGTGGCCGGCATTACATCGAAAGCAGCCGCCGGTTGCTGGCGGCCCGTGAGGTCGCTGGCCACCTGTCGGATAGGTTGTCCGCCTGGGCCATTACCTCCTGGTAGAACCGGAGGTTGGCAATTGATGCGAAAATTCTTCCGCTTCGTCTTCGGTCATGTCAGCCTCTCCGTCCGTCGCAGTAACTCCCTGATCTTCCCCATCTCCTGCTCGATCACCTCTGGGCGCCGCGGCCGGGGCAGTTCGCCAGCCGGCTGCGGTGGGGGTGGCGGCAGCTCGCCGCGCTCTGCGGCAGGGGCTAGCCAGCGCAAGGCGGCGGTCCACCGGAGACTCGCACTCGCCCAGGTAGCAGCGCGCAGCTCGTGAAGTCCAAATCGCTGCGCCGCGGCCCACTCGAGCGGTGAGAGCATGTGATATGCCCTGGTGCCCGCGGCTTGCGCCGCGTGGCGGAACAGGGTCTCGGCATCAGGCTGCGGCGGTTCAGCAGCGGCAAGAAAGGCGCCGAGGTCGGGCGGGTAGGCTTTACTGCGCCAGGCTGAGCAGGCCCGGTGCGCCGCCTCGGCGGTCAGCAAAGCTGCCTCCGTGCGCCATTGGTTGGCGATCTCGATTGCTTCCTCCGCCGGCAAACCACGCAGCCACTGTCCTGGCCAGCGGCGGGCGACCCATCCGAGTAGGCGATTCGCGCCCGCCGTGCCGATCGCGTCAACCGTCGATGAGGCGCCCGCCGCGGCGTAGTCCGGCGAGCACTGCCGCGGCGCCGGTGGACGCAGGGTCTCTGCGTCTGGAGGGAGGACGGCCTGTGCGATGGTGTGGATGCGTTTCATGGCTCACCTGCTTCTCTCTCTCCGCGCGGTTCACGCGCGGAAAGAGATTCTGTTGATTGTTCTGTTGGGTATTCTCTATAGCGTCGAGAAAACCGACATCCGGCGAACCGGAGTCCGGTTTTTGGACTCCGGTCGGTTGGGGGGTGTCATAGACGAACGTCTGGGTCGACCAGCGACCCTGTTGGTCCTGTTTCCTGGTGGTGCGGATATAGCCCGCGTCGCGCAGCTCCCGCAGCGCCGTCAGGATGGCGCCCCGTCCCTCCCGCCCCTCGCGGGCGAGGTCGGCGGCGGTCATCTGAAATCCGTCGGCATTGGACAGGAGGCGCACCAGCACCCCCCGGGCCCGATAGGACAGCCGATCATCCCGCGCCACGTCATTGCGGATCTGGGTGTAATGGCGCTCGGGGCGGGGTGCGCGAATGATTCCAGTCACCGGCCGACCCCCTCGAACAGATCCCCCTGTACCGCCGCCATTGTGGCCGCACGCCGGATCGCGGCCGTGTCCCCGATCATCTGCCGCACGCGGCGGGGGGTCACCCCGAGGAGATGCGCGATGTCAGGGATGGACGCCCCGCCGCGCGCGGCGTCGAGGAGTTGCCCGATCCGGCCCGGCACACCGCGCGGCAGTTCGCGCCGTTGGCAACCGGATTCAGTCTCATCCGTGTCCGCCACCAGCACGATCGCCTCGATCCGGTCCCAGCCGCCCGGCAGCGCGTCCGGATGGACGAAGCGATGCCTCATCGCGCGCTACCCCGCGGACGACCGGGGCCGGGCGCAACCCCGCCGTGCGCGGCCTCTTGCGTGCGCCGTGCGAGCCACCCATCGATCTGCTCGCCGGTCCAGCGGCGCAGCCGGCCGATGCGGATCGGTGCCGGCAGCTCGCCGCGTGACAGCATCAGTTCCGCCTGGCGGCGGCAGATCTGAAGCCGGCTGCACCACTCTTCGATACCGAATGCCTGCATGGCGTTTCCTCCGTGCTCGTCAACGGACCCCACTCCCTGCCTTCGTGTCCGTGCTTTTCCCGTGGGAAGGGCCTCGACCGGTGACTGGAGCCCTATGCCGGCTTCGTGCGGATCCGGGGTCGGGTCGTCGATCGGGCCCCAATGACCTCAGCCTATTGCATCAAACCTGCGCCAAGCGCAGCGCCGCCAAGGCGGCGGCCGCCACCAGACCGCCCCCAAGCCAGAGGAAATACCGCAGGTCCTGGCTGGCAAAGAACGTCGTGCCCGCGAAGAGGAGGATGAGCCCCGGAATCCCGCAGAACAGGATCAAGTGGGTCAGCCGGCGTCGTTTCTCTTGCCTCGCCCGCTCGATGCGGTAGCCACTCAGATTGAAGTGGCACTCCGTGCACCGGTCGGAACGCCGGTAGGTGAGATGCCGACACTGGGGACAGCGGATGGCATCGGGATGATGGGGATCGACCGGACTGCCACCAAGTAGAGTGAGGTCTCCACCCACCTGGATGTTCCGGCTGCCGTGAATCTGTTGTCTTGGCGGGTGGTCTGACTGCTTTCCGGATTCCGTACCGGTATCCGGATCTTGTTGCTGGGCCTTGATCGATTCACCGAGGCGCGAGAGTTCCTGATCGACCGTCCATGGTTCGTGAGGCACGCATCTTCTCCTTGTTGAAATGGAATGTTTACGCCACGAGTTTCAAGAGACTCCGCATCTTGGCCGGGCTTAAGGCTTCCCCGGCGACTGCCGTCAGTAACTGGGATTTCTCATAAAGCAGCCCGATCAGTCTCGACTTGTGCTCCACAGACAGCGGCTTCTTGAGCCCCGATTCGAACTGCTCCACGGCCGCCACCACCCGGTCAAGCAGCGTCTGATCCAGGCACTTGCGCGCTTCCGCGGCCACGATCATCGGTCCCTCGCCGGTCAGCAGCCACACCGGGTCGATCTGGAATGCCTGATAGAGCGCGTGCACCAGGACAACCGGGATCTCCCGCTCGCCGCGTTCGTAGTTCTGATAGGCCCGCAAGGACAATCCCACCCGCTCGGCCATCACGGTCTGTGATAGCCCGAAGTGCGATCGCACGTGACCGACGCGTTCATGGTAAGAGAATCTCTCAGTCATGCTTGACAGCATACCCATACGTGCTTACCCTGTCAATAGGGTTCGTCGTGTACGTCGATGAGGTCGGTTCGACGCTCTCCATTGTTGTCTGACTCGATGAGGCAAGGATGCATCATGAAGATCTATAGGCTCGAAGGCACCTATCAAGGAACTGCACATCCGCCCCGGCACGGCGCGTACCCGGCGGATGCGGGGCGGGAACATAGTAACGGGGCAGTTCCTGGTGCGTGTTCGAATACCGGGCGGCACGCATCATGACCCGCATTCAGGAGGCAGCACGCAAGGACGCAGCATCTTTTCTGAAGAAAAACCGGCCTGGCCCCGCAAGACCGACAAGACGGCTAGCCTGCCTCGGACATCGCCGCCCTGAAGCGCTCCGGTCGTGCGCCGCGTCTTCGTTCGCAATCGCTTGACCCCCGGCGGTAACCTGGACTAACGTGTGCCCACACCACAAACCCAGGGCCGCTGACGGCGCACCCATGCGTTCTCCTCTTCGAGCCATCCGGCGATCACGTCTGAACCGGTTCATGTTGCTTGGGTGGCTCGCATTCGTTGTCGTCGGTCTGTTCCAGCTTTGCCCGATGGCCTATGCTGCGCCGGTGTCGGCGGTGTCCCTGCCGGCGATGGGGCCGTGCTTTGGCGTTGCAGGCATGTCCCATAAGACAAGCGTGCCCGCATGCTGCGTCCCCGGGCACAGGGAAGTCTATGCTGCCCAATGCATGACCAGGGATGCGGGCACGGCGTTGCCGGGCTCCGCCGTGCCGGTGGTATTCCATGGCGTGCCGATGCTGGGCGTCCGCCTTCCGCCATCGCAGACCCGGCATCCGTCGCGCGCGGCGGTCTTCCTCCGAACACCCCGTTCCGTTCCGTTGTACCTGCATCACGGTCGTTTTCTGATTTAGCGGTCCTCTCCGTTCGTGATCGAGCGCGTGGCGTCCCTGCGCGGCGTACCGTTTTTCGTGTTGGCATTCATCGAGGAGAGCTTCCATGTCCCATCCCGTTTCCAGCGTGGTTGCAAAAGCCGCCGCAAACCCTCATCCCGCTTCGCTTGAGCTTATCAGGAAGTTGAGTCAACTGCTTTTTCTAGGCTCAAGAATCGGTCTGTACCGGACCTCGCTCCGCCAACGACGCGCAGCCCCCTGGGCACCGCTTTGTGTGGCGGTGCTCTTTGTTGCCGCGGGCTTCGCGCCGGCCGCCGCCCAGATGATGAGTGGACCCTATGGCCGACCCGGCGGAGGTTCGGGCAGCGTACCGCCCGGCAACGCCGATTACGGCCGCCAGATCGCCGCGGCGAAATGTGCCATGTGCCACGGACCCGACGGCAACAGCACCAACCCGCTATTTCCAAAGCTTGCCGGACAGGACCCGGCCTATCTCTATGACCAGCTCCTCGCCTTCAAGAGCAAGACGCGGTCGTCGGCCATCATGGCGCCGATGGCCGCGGGACTCTCGGAATCCGATGCCGCCGACGTCGCGCGCTTTTATGGCGCGCAGCGCATCCGGCCGGACTCGGTCAAAGACCGCGCCCAGGCCGAGGAGGGCAGGCAGATTTTTGACGGGCGCGCTGCCCGTCCAGGCGTGCCGGCCTGCGCGATGTGCCACGGTCCCGGCGGAGCGCGCATGCCGACGATGATGGGCATGATGGGGGGCATGATGGCCCCGATCCCCAACCTCTACGGCCAGCACGCCCCGTACCTCGTCGAGCAACTGAACAATTTTGCGACCGGTCGGCGCCACGGCGCGATGATGAATGGGGCGATGATGAATCGCATTGCCGCCGCCCTGAGTGAGTCCGACCGCAAGGCGGTCGCGGCATATCTGTCGAGCCTGCGCTGAGGCAGCCACCGCTTACGGTCCGCATCCCAGGTAACGATACGCAGGGCGGTGTGCCAGGTTGCGCACGGGTCAGGCGCGTTCTGGCACGTTCCCTGCGATGTTGGCGCGCCCGGGCGAAAGCAGAGAAGCCCGGCTCGCACGGATCTGGATGAGCGACAACAGGCAGGGTGCTGTTGGCCGAGTACACAATTTTTGGAGCAATGAAGGACGCGATCTGGCACGCACTTGATCGAGTGCTTACGAGAGACGGCGAATGATCCTGAGTTTCAGGAACCAGTCAAGCGAGAGTTTTCCCGGACCGTACAAGACAATCGCGAGCAGCATCAGGCCCCATACCTTGTGATCGGCGAAACCGCCGTCCCAAAATCCCGTCCACAGGCCGTGGGGCCAGAGTGCGGGATAGGAAATCACGGCGATGATATTGTAAATGAAGAGAAACGCAGCGGTGAGGCGCGCGGCCAGACCGAGGCCCAGGAACCAGGGGGTGATCAGCTCGATACCGGTACCGAGATAGGCGGCGATTACCGGGGGCAGCAGCGGCACATGGTAAATGTACTGAAAGAGCGTGATGGTGCTGTTCATGTCGCTTAGCTT
>JAJYEK010000030.1 GCA_021785795.1 Pseudomonadota bacterium | reverse complement strand
TCCTTAAATTGGTTGTGGACTTTGAGACGTCCTGGCGACTGCTTGTGTCGCCTGTTGTTTAGTCGTGACGGCGAACGCTTTCTTACAATCCCTCGGTAACGTCCCATCGGAATTCGGGCGGATCCGGTTGATACCAAGGCGGCATGTGATTTGAGCCAGCCTCCGAGACTGCCGACCGCCGATCCGGAGCTATTCGCCCGCGCAGGCAGGTTTGGAGATTTCCGGAACATCTGGAGGCTCGCTGAATGTTTGAGCCGCGCTGGGAACGGTGAGAAGCGCGAGCAGGCCTTGACCTGCTTAGCTTGCGGAAGCCGGCAGCAATCCCTAGGGCGACCGATTGCTGCCGTTAGCAGCCAGAGTGAACCGACCGCCTGCAGAATAAAGATCCCCTACGCGAGGCCGCATGAAAATTTCAGGTGACTGCTGCTTAGCGAGCCGCACCGGAGCGCGCGGCGACGTACCCGGTTCTGCGGCGCAAGAACAATGGGGGGATTCTGACCGGGAAGGATCTGGAGCGTTACCTCGGTCGGTGCGGGTAGTCTTCGATGGGAAAACACTGCTCTCGGCCGTCATTCTGCCACGCGGGCGGGCGGAGCGTATCCTCGCGCACCTCCGTGTCCGCGAGCGATGAGTGGGCGCCATGCCCGGTATTCCGCCCAGGCGCCTCAAGTCGGCGCTGCCGACGAGGGCATGCTTGATAAGAAGAGAATTCAGGCACGTCGCGCAGCCGGGCAATATGCCGCATCCGATCTTGTCCACTCGCAGCCATCATTGTGTCCGGCCTCGGAAAATCGGCGCGGATCAGCCACGTAAACGATTGCCCGTGACGGCTGGTTTCGGGCTGCCGCAGCGGTCCGCGCAGGTCGTCAAGCCGTCCGAATCCGGACGTCAGGCAGCGGTTCGCTGCGCAACGCTCGTGTGGTCGGCATTTCGCGGGCAGCGGGAACTGACTTCCGGTATCTCGAGCATGCGCAGACAGAACTTCAGGTCCCGGACCAGCGCCGGATGGCTTGCTTGCAGGCTCGCTGGAAAGACGAAGCAGGTGGTGTCCGAACATGCGGCGCAGGTTGCGCAGGGTTGCGGCTGTCTCTCGCTCTGCCAATGCGCGGCCGCAATCCCCTGCAGCCGGTGTATCCAATTCGACGGACGAACCCTTCGATTCCCGGGACCAAACGCAACAAACAATTCTTCGTCGGTCATCGTATGTTACCTCGCGTCGAGCGGTCATGCTCTCACGACATGGCGTATAGCAATCCCCGTGCCACCGATGTATTCGGCGTCCAATCAACATCTTGCGGTGGGTCCCGTGGGATGCCTCGGTAATCCGTGCACCATTACCAGGAATATCGCGATGCCATTGCGCAGCAGTGGTGCAAACGGGAACGCCACGAGGTTCGCCCGGCAACCGCCACGTGAATCAGCCTGTCGACTGAGGCGGGTGGCGCCGCCGATTGCCGAACCTTCCGGGCGCATGTCCGGGAACGCAGTCCGGCAGGTCCGAGGACCTCGCGCTGGCGCCTGCTGCCCCATGGAAACTGTCAACATCCATGCGTGATCCGGCGCGGGGCTGAAACAGCCGGATTGCGTGTTTGATATCATAGGCCTGGGAACGCGGCTGTCAGCCGGTATTTCGCATGTTGCAATAAGGAATGAAGGAATCGCTGCCTATGACAAAAGTAAGCGTCTTGTTCGTCTGTCTCGGGAATATCTGCCGCTCACCGACGGCTGAAGGCGTGTTTCGCGCGGTAGTGCGCGCGCACGGACTGGAGGATGTCATCGCAGTCGATTCGGCCGGAACCCATGCGTATCATATCGGTGAAGCGCCCGACGCGCGTGCCCAGGCGGCGGCTGCGCGTCGCGGCATCGATCTGTCGGGGCTGCGCGGTCGTCAGGCGACGCGCAGAGACATCGAAAGTTTTGATTTCATTCTCGCAATGGACAGCGAAAATCTGAAACATCTGCGCGCCATGAGTCCCTCAGGTCTCGAGCACAAGATCCGCCTGTTTCTGGAATTCGCGCCGGCACGCCCCGAGCGCGAGGTGCCTGATCCCTACTTTGGGGGCGAGAGCGGCTTTGATCGCGTGCTCGACATGGTGGAAGAGGCGGCGGTCGGCCTGCTCGAACTTATCCGGCGCGAATACCTGTAGCCGGCGCTGCCGCAGCTTTGCCTTCGGCCTGGATCAGGGCTGTCCCGTCCGGTACCCGAACAAGCTATGGGCCAGTGCCCGTACTGCACTGCCAAATCCCCGGCAATCTTCCGGCCAGGCGGTCGATTCAGGCTGGTTGTGGTTCCCGACGCGTACCGGTTCGCAGAGCGGGGGTCCGGCAGCTTCCCGGAACGGTGCGCCCCGCTGCTGTGCCACGGATGGGCGCAGGAACCCCCGGGGGCTGCTGCCGATTGTTGCAAGGTGGGGCGTGGTGCTGGCACGCCCAGACATCGGGTGGCGGCAGCGGCAGCGACG
Source organism: Pseudomonadota bacterium (assembly GCA_021785795.1). Next base: position 31,665 of record JAJYEK010000030.1, on the reverse strand, counting down.
CTGCTGGCCGCTGCGCTGCCTGGGCGGTGCAGTGCTACGTTTGGTAGGTTGGCGGCAGGGCCGGATATGCCCTGGGGAGCGGCCATGGGCCACGGGTCCGGCCGGCGTCCGATTCAGATGCGGAACAGGCGCGCGCGGTCGTCATACGCGAACAGCTCGGCATAGCGCGCCCAGCCGGTGACCACCCGCAGCGTCCGCTCGACGTCACGGCGGATGAGATGGTCTTCCAGTTCGGACTCGAAGCGCACACGTGGCGCACGGTGTTCCCCGCGTTCATCGAGGACCCGCCGGATATGCGCTGCAAGCGGCACGAACTCGATCAGATGTTCCTTGAACAGCCGCTTGCGCTCCTCGGTCCCGCCGTGGCCGAACAGCCGCCCCGCGGTCGTGAGGCGGACCGCGCCATCTTTGAGCTCCGCGAACTCCAGCAGGTGCAGCGCTTCGGCGACCGGAAACAGGTCGTCCACCTGCAGTCCGAGTACACGCGCGATCTCCCCCAGGCGCGAGCGGCCATGGTATGGCGGGCCGGCGAGCGTTTCGACGAATCCGCTCATCTGGTTCACCGACGCGCGCGGCAGCACCAGTGCAAGACCGCCCCGGTACGCGGCGGGCGCAGTGAGCGAAGCGATGGCCCGGGAAGTCAGAGAGGCGTAGATGTCTTCGACGATTGCGCGGAATGCGTCATCCAGGCGGTTGCGCGGATGCGGGAGGGGCACTGCAATTTCGGCCGCCACGCGACCCGGATTGGATGACAGGATGACGACGCGGTCACACATCAGCACCGCCTCCTCGATGTTATGCGTCACGAGCATCACCGAGTTGGTCGGAATCTCGTGCTCGAGCCACAGATCGATGAAATCGGAGCGCAGCGTCTCGGCCGTCAGCACGTCCAGCGCCGAGAACGGCTCGTCCATGAGCAGGATCGGCGAGCCGGTAACGATCGCGCGCGCGAAGCCGACCCGCTGCCGCATGCCGCCGGAGAGTTCCCGCGGGTATGCGTCCTGGAAACCGTCGAGACCGATCAGGTCTATGGCGGCCTCGGCACGTTGGCGCCTCTCGCTGCGGGGGAGGGCGAAGACATCGAGCCCGGCTTCGACGTTTTCGATCACGGTCATCCACGGAAACAACGCGAAGGTCTGAAACACCACGGCGATGCCCTCGGCCGGACCGGTGAGAGGCGCTGCGCCGTGATAGACCTGCCCGGAGGTGGGCCGCTCGAGGCCGGCAGCGATACGCAGCAACGTCGACTTTCCGGCCCCGGACCGTCCGAGGATACCCAGGATCTCGCGGCTGCGCAGCGCCAGGTCGATATCCGCCAGCACCGGCAGGGTCGTCCCCGAGGGCTTGGCGAAATCCATGCAGACCTGACGCAGTTCGATGAGCGGCCGGCCGGCAGGTGTGTTCATCGGTGGTCTCAGTCGAGACGCATGCGGCGTTCACTGAAGGCGTACAGCGGCCGCCAGAGAAGCTGGTTCATGGCGATCACCAGGATCGCCATCACCGCGATTCCGAGCGCCGCGCGCGGCAGGTTGCCGGCCTCGGTCATGCGCGCGATATAGGCGCCGAGCCCCCCGGCCGTGAGCTCCGTCGGCCCCCAGCGCACCACTTCCGAGACGATGCTCGCGTTCCAAGCGCCGCCGCTGGCCGTGATCGCGCCCGTTACGTAATACGGAAGGATCCCGGGCAGCATCACGTCGCGCCACCAGCGCCATCCGCGAATGCGCAGGCTGGCTGCCGCTTCACGCAGATCCTGCGGAAACGCGCTGGCACCGGCGATCACGTTGAACAGGATGTACCATTGCGCCCCGAGAATCATCAGCGGACTCAGCCAGACCGCCGGCGCGAGATGCATGCGCACAACGAAAAACACCGCCAGCGGGAACAGCAGATTGGCGGGAAACGCCGCCAGGAACTGCGCGGCCGGCTGGATCATGCGCGTGAGTTTCGGTCGCAGGCCAATGACGATCCCGACCGGCACCCAGACCACGGTTGCCACCGCCACGAGCACGATCACCCGCAGCAAAGTGAGCGCGCCGCCGCGCGCGGCAGCGACGACATCGCTCCACGAGAGTGCGATGCGGGCAAAGCCGACAGACCGAACGAGAATGTAGACGAGGCTACCGCAGAGCAACCCGTACCATAGCGCCTCCGTGAGGCGGCTGGCGGCAAGCCGCTTCCCGGCAGCATGCACACGGGCGGGCAACGACAGGCGGGCGCGGCCGGCATCCTGCAGGCCCGTTGCCACGCGCCGGGTCAGTTGCTGCAGCAGATGCGAGCGTTGAAAGATTTCGAGGACCCAGGACCGCGGCCCGCGCGCGGCGGGTTGTGCCGGAACCTGAAAGCGGCCCGACCAGGCTACCAGAGGCCGGAAGACCAGTTGGTCATAGCACAGGATGGCTGCGCTCATAGCCAGAATCGCCCATCCGACCGCAGCGAGGTCGTGCTGGCGGATGGCCTCGGCGACGTAGGAACCGACGCCCGGCAGCCGGATATTCAGGCCATCAACCGTGATGGCCTCGGATGCCACGACGAAGAACCAGCCTGCCGACATAGACATCATCGTGTTCCAGACGAGACCGGGGAGGGCGAACGGCACCTCGACGCGCCAGAAACGCTGCCAGGCTGAAAAGCGCAGGCTGCGCCCGGCATCATCCAGATCGCGCGGGACCGTGCGCAACGACTGGTAGAGGCTGAACGCCATGTTCCAGGCCTGGCTGGTAAAGATGGCAAAGATCGCAGCGAGCTCTGGACCGAGCGCCCTGCCGGGGAACGCCGAAATGAAAAACAGCGCGGTGAACGAAAGATAGCCCAGCACCGGCACCGACTGCAGGACATCCAGCAGCGGAATGAGGATCACCTCTGCGCGCCGGCTTTTGGCGGCAAGCGTGGCATAGACAAAGGTGAATGCCAGCGAGACGGTAATGGCAATAAACATCCGCATTGTCGTCTGCAGGGTATAGTACGGCAGCGCTGCCGGTGACAAACTGATGCGCGGCGGCGCGGTTGCAAGAGGCGCCGCCATCTGGTGCGCGCCGGAACCCACTACGATCAGCATGCCGAGCACCAACACGGTGGCGGCCAGATCCGGCCAGCTGGCCCGGCGCAGGTGCCAGCGCGGGCTGTTCAGGGTCTCCGCGTGCTGTGCCACGCCTATCGGCTGCCCGCGCGGTGTCGGGGAGACCGGCAGCGCGCATCGGTGTGGCCCGGCAGCGGCGACGAAAGCGCTATCAGTTGGAGCGCAACATCGGGCGTTGCCGCTATATCCATGGTCTGCCGTTCCCAGAAACCCGGGCAAGATCGCCCTTTAATGGATTTGCCCCATCCGGACGCAGGCACCGTCGGTCCCGTCCGACCTTGGGTCGATTGCCGCCGCCGCAGAGGCGCCACCCATGTTCGTTTGGCTTTCGGGCAGCACGCGACCGGATAGGAGTTACCGAGCCTGCCGCCACGCTGGCATGCCCAGCCCCCGGATTCGCGGTCTGTTTGCGCGGCGAAACCCGACAGGACATTCTATGCTAAGGCGGATCGCAGGGCATCTGCTGCCCCGGCGATGGGCAGGCCTGGCGGGCCATCGTCACCAAGCTGCGCTGCCCCACCAACCAGGCCCGGGGTTCGCAAGCGCATGACGGCACCGGCCGTGGCAGCTTCGGGTCGGCTGCTTCCGGCTGATGTCCGCCCGCCGGGATGGCGGATCGAGGCAGGCGGTCAGGAGGTGGATCGACAATGACGGATGACCAGGAGTCCGGACGGTTCTCGGCGGAAGACTACGAGGCCTGGTACCGCACGGCGCGGGGCAGTTGGATCGCCGAGGCGGAATTCAGCCTCATGATGAGCCTCATGCGGCCGGCTGCCGGCGCGTCATTGCTGGATGTTGGCAGTGGCACCGGGCACTTCAGTCGGCGGTTTGCCGCCGCCGGTCTGGCGGTGACCGGCCTCGACGCGGATGCCGGGATGCTCGCCTGGGCGCGCCGCGCTGGCGGCGGGGTGGCGTACATTCAGGGGACCGCAGCGGCGCTGCCGTTCGCGTCAGGTTCATTCGATCATGTCGCGGCCGTGACCAGTCTGTGCTTTGTGGCGCAGCCGTCGGGCGCGCTCGCCGAACTGTGGCGCGTCTGTCGCAGCGGAGTGCTGCTCGGGCTCCTCAACCGTAACAGCCTGCTGCACCGTGCCAAGCGCGGCACCGGAAGCTACCGTGGCGCCCGCTGGGACACGGTTGCCGACGTGCGCGCATGGTCGCTGCGGCTCGGTCTGCAGCCGCAGCTCACGGTGCGCAGCGCCGTGTTCGTGCCGGGCGGCGGGAGGGCTGCGCGCGTGATCGAACCGGTCCTGCCCGCTGTGCTGCCCTGGGGCGGGTTTCTGGCCGTAATGATACGGCGTGATCCTGGGGCCTGAAACGCTCAGGCGACGCGTGCCGCGTGGACAGTTGACACAGGTCAAGGTTGCAGCACGGCGGAGTCGAATAGCCTTGGATTGCCTGTTTGAGCGATCAATCCATGGTCACAAGAATCTGGCGATAAGGAGGGATCTCGCATGCCGGCAGCCGTCACCGGGCACCCGGCGCATCGCTACCCGCTGTCCGGATCGCCGGCGCGCGGCTTTGCCGGGGGAGCTGCGGGATTTTTCGTCGGATTCGCAGCGGTGGCGCTGTACGGACCGGCTGCCGAGCTGTTCCAGGACCGCATGCAGCTTTCCGCAACGGCGCTCGGATTTCTGGTGGCAGCGCCGCAGATCGCGGGTGCGCTGCTGCGCATTCCCTGCGGCGTCTGGGCCGACCGTGCCGGCGGGCGCGTACCGATGCTGACGCTGCTCGGCCTGTCGCTGATCGGCATGTGGGGGCTGGCGTTCGTGCTGGCCGCCGCCGGTTCCATCGGCTTCAATCTTTATCCGGTGCTCGTTTTTTTCGGGTTGCTGTGCGGCAGCGGCATCGCGTCGTTTTCGGCCGGCCTGCCCCAGGTCTCCTACTGGTATCCACGCAACCGCCAGGCGGTGATCCTGGGGGCCTACGGTGGCATCGGAAACCTGGCCCCGGGCATGTTCACGCTGGCGCTACCCTTGGCAATCGGACGCTGGGGACTCGCCGGATCGTATTTTGCCTGGTTCTTCTTTCTGATCGCCGGAGCCGGTGTCTATGCCTTGCTCGCGCGCGATGCCTGCTACTTCCCGCTGCGCACCACAGGGCTTGGCAGCGGCGAGAGCCGCACGATCGCCGCGCAGTGCGGGCAGGAGCTATTTCCCGTGGAATCGGCATGGCATGCGCTGATCGTTGCCGCCGAGAATCCGCGAACCTTGGGACTCATGCTGCTTTACTTCGTGTCCTTCGGCGGATTCCTGGCCCTGAGCGCCTGGTTCCCGGTTTTCTGGGCGAATTCCTATCGTGTGGGTGCGGTCGAGGCCGGGATCCTGAGCGGTGCCGGATTCTCCTTGGTTGCGGCGGCCATACGCATCTATGGCGGCGCGCTGTCCGATCGGATCGGCGCCGAGCGTACCGCGTTCGTCGCGTACTTCGTCGTGCTGGCCGGGGCGCTGCTGGTCACGTTTGGCCCGGGCTTCTCGCTGAGCCTGGCCGGAGAACTGCTGATGGCCCTCGGCATGGGCACCGGCAATGCAGCGGTGTTTGCCCTGGTGCCGAAATACGTTCCCCAGGCCGTGCCGGGTGCAGCCGCATTTGTTGGTGGAATCGGCGCAACCGGCGGGTTCATCCTGCGGCTGTTTCTTGGTGCGGTGGCGGACGCCCTCGGCAGGCGGCGCGGATACGCCGGAGGTTTTTTGCCTTCATCGTATTGGCGGCGATCGCGCTGGCCGTCTGCTGGGATTTTTATCGCACTGGCGTAGGAAGGTTCCGGACCCGGGACGGGGCGCGCCTCTGACGGCGCCAGGTTCGGTAACGGAGACATCGACAGCGGCAGCACCGGGGAGCAGGGCAATGGACACGGCGATCCGCTTGCCTGTGAGGCAGGAGCTCGGACGATAATCCATGTCATCGGTATCACCAGCAGAAACGGTGCCGGCAGGGCTCAATGGGCTCACGGACGCGGAGGTCCAGGAGCGCATCGGGCGGGGCGCGGTGAACCGGAGCGCACTGCCTGTCAGCAGGACCGTCCTGCAGATCGTGAGAGCCAACGTTCTCACGCGCTTCAATGCGCTGCTCGGGACGCTGTGCATCATGATCCTGGCGACCGGGCCGTGGCAGGACGCGTTGTTCGGCGGCGTGCTGGTTGTCAATGCGCTGATCGGCATGATTCAGGAACTCCGGGCAAAACGGGCGCTCGACCGGCTGGCGCTCGTGAACCAGCCGGTGGTGCGGGTGTTGCGCGTCGGAAAGCGCGTCGAACTCGGCGCGGCTGACATCGTCAACGATGACCTGTTCGAGCTCGCGTCCGGCGATCAAGCGGTGGTCGATGGCGTGGTGGTCGTCGCGACCGGCCTGGAGATCGACGAGTCCCTGCTCACCGGTGAGTCGGAGCCGGTCGGCAAGGACGGTGGCCAGGAGGTGCTTTCCGGAAGCTTCGTCATTGCCGGCAGCGGCTGGTGCCGTGCGACGCGCGTGGGAGCGGCCGCGTACGGGCAACATCTCGCCAGCGAAGCCAGGCGCTTCAGTCTGGCGCAATCCGAACTGCGGACCGGGATTGACCGGATATTGCGGTACATCACCTGGGCCATCGCGCCGACCCTGGTGCTGCTGTTCAGCAGCCAGTTCGTCATTGACCGGACATTTTCCGGCGCGCTGCTGTATTCAGCCGGAGGGGTGGTCGCGATGGTGCCCGAAGGCCTGGTGCTGCTCACCAGCCTTGCGCTGGCTGTGGCTGCCGTCAGGCTGGCCCGTCATCGTGCGCTGGTCCAGGACCTGCCGGCGACCGAGACGCTGGCCCGGGTCGACGTGGTCTGCCTAGACAAGACCGGCACGCTCACGGAGCGCGAGCCCCGGCTCGAGCGCATTGAACCGCTGCAGCCCGGACATTCCGATGCCGTGCGCGCGCTCACCGCCATTGCCGGTGCCGATCCCGGTCCGAACGCCACGTTGCGGGCAATCCGGCGGGCCTATTCAGAGGAAGAGCCCCTGGCTTTAAACGCCTACGTGCCATTTTCGCCGGTACGCAAGTGGAGTGGAGCGGATCTCGGCGCGCACGGTAATTGGGTGCTGGGTGCGCCGGAGGCCCTGTTTGGCGCAATCGCCGACAGCGCTTCGGCGCGCCGGCGCGCCGAAGCGCATGCCCGTGATGGCTGGCGCGTGCTGCTGCTTGCCAGAACCGGCCGGCCTTTCGACTCCGGACAGCTGCCCGCCGATCTCACCGCCGTCGCGCTGCTGCTGTTCGCCGAAGAGATCCGCGCTGATGCCGCCGAAACGCTGCGGTACTTGGGCGCGCAGGGGGTGGCGATCAAGGTGTTCTCCGGAGACCATCCGGCGACGGTCGGCCGGATTGCGAGCGAGCTCGGAATCGCGCATGACGATAGGCCCGTTGACGCGCGCGAACTGCCGGAAGATGCCGCCCAATTCCGCGCACTGGTCGAGGCGCGATCGGTCTTCGGGCGCCTGTCGCCCCGTCAGAAGCAGTCGCTCGTTGCCGCGCTCCAGGACAACGGCCACCGGGTTGCGATGGTGGGCGACGGCGTAAACGACGTCCTCGCCCTGAAGCGGGCCGACATCGGCATCGCCATGGCCGCCGGCGCGGGGGTCGCCCGCGCAGTGTCGCAGCTTGTGCTCCTGGACAACCGTTTCTCCTGCCTGCCGGCCGTCATCGGCGAGGGCCGGCGCGTGATCGGCAATGTCGAGCGGCTTGCAGCTCTGTTCCTGACCAAGACGGTGTATGCGATGATTCTGGCACTGGTAGTTGGTATCGCCGGCGTGACCTTCCCGTTCCTTCCGCGGCATCTCACGCTCGTCGGCACGCTGACGATCGGTGTGCCTGCCTTCTTCCTGTCGCTCGAGCAGAACACGCAACGCGCCAAATCGGGGTTTGTCGAGCGGGTGATGCGTTTCGCCGTGCTGAGCGGACTGTTTGTCGCGGGTGCGACGTTTGCCGTCTATGCGCTCACGCGTTCCGAACCGGCGGTCAGTTTGGCGCAAGCCCGGACCGCCGCGACCGTGACCCTGTTCGCGGTCGCCACCTGGGTAGTGGTGATGGTTGCGCGGCCGCTCAGGCTGGGTCGCTCAGCCGTGCTCGCCGGAACAGTAGCAGCGTTCGTGCTCGTCCTGTGCGTGGCGTGGCTGCGGGCGTTCTTCGCACTCGAACCGCTGCCGCCGGTGGCCTGGCTATACGTGGCGGCGGTAGCCGCGGCGACAGCCGTTGCGCTGCGCTGGGGTGCGGCAGTTGCCGAGCGCCCGCGTGCGGGTTCGGCGCGGGTCCGTCCCCTGCAGTTGCGCCAATTGATCCAGTGGGCGCTCGGAGAGAACAGCCCGAAATGGATGCTGACCCTTGCGGCGTTCCTTGTCGTGGGCGGAGCGTGGCTGTTTTTCGGGGTACTGGAGGACATAGTGACCCATGACCGGCTGGTCGATCTGGACGTCTTCGTCTATCACCTGATGCAGTCGATTCGCACTCCGGGAATCGACCGCATGATGATCGCCATCACCGAGCTGGCGGATGCCCAGGTCCTGCTGCCTGTGATCCTAGTGACCCTGGCCTGGTTGCTCGTGCGCCGGCTCTGGCTCACTGCCGGCTACTGGCTCACTGCCATTGGAATCGCCGAAGCGCTGGCGAACGTGCTGAAACTGACGCTCCACCGTGTCCGTCCGGGCCCGCTCTACAGCGGCGCCGAGCAGTTCTCCTTTCCGAGCGGGCACGCCATGATGAGCGCGGTTGTCTACGGGTTTCTGGCGTTCCTGCTGTCCCGCCAGGCCCGTCCCGGTCTGCGCCGGACGGTGCTCGTATTCGGGGTTGCGTTGGTCAGCCTCATTGCGTTTTCCCGGATCTATCTCGGGGCGCACTGGCTCTCCGACGTTCTGGGAGGCCTGAGCTTCGGGGTAGCCTGGGTGGCCGCATTCGCCGTTGCCTACGAATACCAGTCGCATGACCGGATCCGTCCGCAACGCCTGGCGGCGATCGTGCTGGCGACTGTGCTCATCGCCGGTGGCGTTCATATCGCCACGAGCGGCGACGCCGACCGGCAGCGTTACGCGCCGCCGCCCCTGCCGGCATCGCAGCGGCAGGGCGGCGATCGGGCGAGGATGCCGGGTCTCTGACGGCCGTCCAGGACGGAATCAGTCTCCGGTCTTCGGTTCGGACTGTGCCGGTTCGGAATGCACCGGGGCGACTTCGGCGGGGGCGGCCGCAGGTATCGCCACGGGTACGGCCGCCGCGACCTTGGCCTCAGGTGTCTGATCGTTGTGCGCCGGTTCCGCGGCCGCCGGGACATTGTGTTCCCCGGACGGATGCTGGCCATGGGGCTGCCCGACAGCGGGACGGCCCTCAGGGTGGTCCGATATCGCAGCGGGCGCGCGTTCGGCCGACACTGGCACGGCAACCGTCTCCGGCGCGGCGAGATCGGTGCCGCTCGCGGCGACTCCCGACTCGCCCTGGCGCGTCTGTGGACGGCGCCGTCCGCGCCGTCCACGCCGTCCGCGACCGCCCTCCGGCCGTTCCTTCTGGACCGCGCCGGAACGGCTGGGCTCGCGGCCGGGGGAGGGGGCCGTAGGCCGGGTTTCGGCGGCACGGGATTCCGGTGGACGATGTGCCGCGGGATGGGCCGGACGCGGCGGACGCTTTTCGCGTCCCTCGGGCCGCCGTGCCTGCGGTAGTCGGGCCGCTGGACGTGCCGCCGCCGGCTCACGTGTGCGCTCCTGAACCTTGCCGGGGGCGACCGCCGGTGCCGGTTCAGGGGCACCGAACAGCCGTTTTGCGATGCGCTTCAGCATGCCTTCCCGGGGCAGAGGAACTGCAGCAGGGGCCTGCGCCGGGACCGGTGCAGCGGCGTGGCTGATCTGGCCTACGGCCGGAATCTCGGCAGTCGCGCCGGCTGCGGGACGGGCATGACGCGGTTCTTCTTCCTCTTCTTCCCGCAATTCGACTTCGTAACTGGGCGTATCGCTTTCCGCCTCGTATTCTTCGCCGCGCAACCGGCGCACGTGATAGTGCGGTGTCTCGATCTCGGGATCCGGAATGATCACCACCGGAGTTCCAAGCCGGGTCTCGATGGTGGTGATCTCATGGCGCTTTTCGTTGAGCAGGTAGGTCGCGGTTTCGACCGGAAGATGGACATGCAGCGCCGCCGTGTTTTCCTTCATCGCCTCTTCTTGGATGTAACGCAGCACGTGCAATGCCGAGGACTGGACACCGCGGACGTGTCCGGTGCCGTCACAGCGCGGGCAGACCAGGCTGCTCGATTCCCCGAGCGAGGGACGCAGACGCTGGCGTGACATCTCGAGCAGACCGAAACGCGAGATCCGTCCGACCTGAACGCGCGCGCGGTCCGCCTTCAAGGCCTCGATCAGCTGGTTTTCGACGGCGCGCTGGTTGCGCGCCGGAGTCATGTCGATGAAATCGATCACGATAAGGCCCCCAAGGTCGCGCAGGCGCAATTGCCGCGCAATCTCTTCGGCTGCCTCGAGATTGGTGTTGAGTGCGGTCTCCTCGATGTCTGCGCCCTTGGTGGCGCGCGCCGAATTTACATCGATGGTCACCAGCGCCTCGGTGTGGTCGAACACAACCGCTCCGCCGGATTCCAGGCGGACTTCGCGCGAAAACGCCGACTCGATCTGGTGTTCGATCTGGAAGCGCGAGAACAGCGGCGTCTCGTCCTGATAGAGCTTCAGCCGGCTGAGGTTCTGCGGCATGACCTGCTGCATGAACTTCAGCGCACGCTCGTGGATTTCGGGGTTATCGATCAGGATCTCGCCGATGTCCTGGCGCAGGTAATCGCGGATCGCGCGGATGACCAGGTTGCTCTCCTGATAGATGAGGAACGGCGCCGTGCGCTCCTGGGCAGCGTTGCTGATCGCATCCCAGAGGTGGATCAGGTAGTCGAGATCCCACTGGAGCTCCTCGGCGCTCTTGCCGATGCCCGCAGTCCTTATGATTACCGCGTAGTCCTCGGGAATCTTCAGCTGCGCCATGGCCTCGCGCATTTCCGCGCGCTCTTCCCCCTCGATGCGACGCGAGATGCCGCCGCCCTTGGGGTTGTTAGGCATGAGGACAAGGTAACGCCCTGCCAGGCTGACGAACGTGGTAAGCGCCGCGCCCTTGCTGCCGCGCTCTTCCTTTTCCACCTGTACGACCAGTTCCTGGCCCTCCTTGATCACATCCCTGATGCGCACCTGCGCCATCGGGGTCTTGCTGTCATAATCCCGGAAATAGATGCGGGATATTTCCTTCAGCGGCAGGAAGCCCTGACGTTCGGAACCATAGTCCACGAAGGCGGCTTCGAGGCTCGGCTCGACACGGGTTACCTTTCCTTTGTAGATATTGCCCTTCTTCTGCTGATAGGAGGAGGATTCGATGTCGAGGTCGAGGAGTTTCTGGCCATCAACGATGGCGACCCGCAACTCTTCAGGATGAGTTGCGTTAAACAGCATTCTTTTCATTTATAAATAGCTTCCCGACGCCGGGGGCCTGTTATTCCGCAGCCCGCGGACGACCACCTGGAGCCAGCACAAACAGGCACACACCCGGCCGGCGATGCGTGACCACGCTGCCTGGCACCTGGGGTGCGGTGGTTACCGCCCGGGCTGCGACGTCCCCGTGGCGTCTTAATTTTCATGCACCACTTCGGTCGGGTGAGTGGTGCGGAACCCTGTACACGGCCTTCCGGGCTGCCGAACGCCTCTCCGGCGCTACGGGACCTGGATTGCGGCCCAAACCCGGCTTTCGCCCGGTAGATAAACCGGCAATACGCTCTCTCTAAAGAGAAAACTGGGCGCCTCGCGGCACATCCAAGACGGCCGGTGGCACCGTTCCCAAATATAACAGCGCATCGCTATCCCTGCAAATCTGTTATCATTTTTTCCTATGTCAGCAGCCAAGAAGGCAATACGGTCCGGGCCCGCCCCGCGGGTCAGACAGGTTCAGGTGGACGCGGAACACACCGGGCAACGTCTTGATAACTTCCTGATTGCACAGCTTAAAGGAGTTCCGCGGACCCATATCTACCGGCTTTTGAGGCGCGGTGAAGTGCGGATCAACAAGGGCCGCAGCCGGGCCGATTACCGCATCCGCTGCGGGGATATCGTGCGCATCCCGCCCGTGCGCACCGCCGAAGTCCAGGCGCAGGTCTCGATCCAAGATGGTGCACAGTTTGCCTGGCTGGAGGGGCGCATTCTGTATGAAGATGCGGCGCTGCTGGCTGTGGACAAGCCGGCCGGACTGGCGGTCCACGGCGGCAGTGGCGTGAGCCTCGGCCTGATCGAGATGCTGCGCCGGCTGCGCCCGCAGGCGCGTTCGCTCGAGCTGGTGCACCGGCTCGACCGGGATACGTCCGGTTGCCTGCTGGTTGCCAAAAAGCGCAGCGTTCTGTTGCGGCTACACGCGATGCTGCGGGAAGGACAGGTCGACAAGCGCTACCAGGCCCTGCTGTGCGGAACCTGGGGCGGCAAGACACACACGGTGACCGCGCCCTTGCGCAAGCAGGAACTGAGGTCCGGCGAACGCCGGGTCGACGTGGACGAGTCCGGCAAGGATTCGGCGACGCGCTTCCACGTGCTCCGGCGATATGCCGGGTGCGGACCACAGCAGGACTTTGCGGCCACCCTGGTGGAGGTCGAGCTGCTTACCGGCCGGACCCATCAGGCGCGCGTGCATGCCGTACACGCCGGTCACCCGATCGCCGGCGACGAAAAATACGGAGACAGGCACTGCAACACCATGGCCCGCGCTCTCGGCTTGCGGCGCCTGTTCCTGCATGCCGCCCGCCTGCGATTCGAACATCCGGACGATGGGCAGGCACTGGTGCTCGAGGCGCCCCTGCCGCCGGAGCTGGTCGGACTGCTGCGTCGGCTGGATGGGGAGGCGGCATGACAGGGCGTGTCCGTCGCGGCCTAGGGAGCGCGCAGATGCCGGCGCCGTACGGCAGTCCTTTGCGTCTTCGCGATATCCGGAAAGTATCCCGTGCACAACCTACCGCCCGTGCTCCACGCGCATGAACACGCGCTACGACCTGATCGTCTTCGACTGGGACGGCACGCTGATGGATTCCGAGCGCAAGATTGTGCGCTGCATGTCGGCTGCCGCCGCAGATCTCGGGCTTGCCGATCCCGGGGCCGACGCAATCCGTCAGATCATCGGCCTTGGCCTCGACGAGGCCATGGCGCAGCTCTTTCCACAAGCCCCGGCGTCGCTGCGGCAGCGCCTTGTGGAGCGCTACCGCGAGCATTTTCTGGGTCTCGATCAGACCGATATGCCGCTGTTTCCCGGGGTGGAAGAGGGACTCGCACGCCTGGCGCGGGACGGATTGTTGCTGGCGGTGGCGACCGGAAAGGCGCGGCGCGGCCTCGACCGCGTGCTGCATGAGACCGGCACCGGACGCTATTTTGCCGCCACACGCTGTGCGGACGAGGCGCTGTCCAAGCCCCACCCCAGGATGCTCGAGGATATTCTGGAACAGACCGGGGTGCGCCGCGAGCGTGCCCTGATGGTGGGGGACACGACCTACGATTTGCTGATGGCCCGCAATGCGGGAATGGGGGCGCTCGCCGTGACCTACGGCGTGCACAGCCGCGCGCAGCTCCTGGAATGCGGGCCGCTCGGCTGCGTCGACTCGTTCGTCGAGGTGTGCCGATGGATTCCCTGAAGCTGAAAACAGCTGAATCCGGCCCTGGCATAACGCCCCTGGTGCGCCCGGGCGGGCGAATATGCGCCATTGGTGAGCTTGCGGACGGCGGCCGCGGCCTGCGCTTCGTGCTGGAGACCGCCGGTGCCGTGCATCCGGCGTTCGTAGTGCGCTACGCCGGGCGGGTGTACGGCTACCTCAACAAATGTGCCCACCGCGGGCTCGAGCTCGACTGGACGGAGGGGGAATTTTTTGACGCGGACCGCCGGTATCTGATATGCGCCAGCCACGGCGCACGCTATGATCCGGCGAGCGGCGCCTGCATCGACGGGCCGTGCGCCGGTCGCGGATTGACCGCGCTGGCGCTCGAACTGGACCGTGAGGCAGTGCGGCTGGCACGGGATCTACCGGTTCCGGGGTGGGCCGGCGATTAAAGCTTATCTGACACAGCGAGCATGCCAACATGGCCGACAACAATACGGAACGGGATGGCGACCACCAGGACAGGGGGCGGGACTGGGAACGCGACCTGATCGAGCGACTGGCATTTGCGGCATTGAATGAACAGCGCCGGGCGCGCCGCTGGGGAATCTTTTTCAAGCTTCTGGTCGTCGCGCTCGTGATTGGCGTCATCGTCTTGTCGGAAATGGGGAGCTGGAGCAAGACCGCGCTGGTCGGGCGTTACACCGCACTGGTCAGGCTTGATGGCGCCATTTCGGCCAACAGCCAGGCCAGCGCCGCCAACGTCATCTCCGGGCTGCGCGCAGCGTTCGCCAGCCAGCAGACCGCGGGGGTAATCGTGAGCGCCGACAGTCCGGGCGGCAGTCCGGTGCAGGCGGCCGACATCTATAATGCGATTCGGCGGCTGCGTCGCAAATACCCGAAGATCCCGCTGTATGCGGTGATCGGCGATGAGTGCGCCTCGGGCTGTTACTACGCGGTGGCCGGTGCCAAGAAGATCTACGCGAGCCCGGCGAGCATCGTCGGCTCGATCGGCGTTCTGATAAACGGCTTCGGTTTCGTCGACGCCATGCATAAGCTGGGAGTCGAGCGGCGCCTGCTCACCGCCGGCCAGTACAAAGGCATGCTGGATCCGTTTTCGCCGCTCTCGCCGAAGGAACGCGGGTACGCGCTTGCCATGCTGCGCGAGATCCACCATCAGTTCATCCACGCCGTGGAGCAGGGCCGGGGCAAGGCCCTCAAGGTGAACAGCAAGAACCTGTTCAGCGGGCTGTTCTGGACCGGTGAGGATGCGCGCAAGCTCGGTCTGATCGACGGTTTCGGCACCACCCGCTACGTGGCACGCAAGATCATCGGTGCCCGGCACATCGAGGATTTCACAGTGCAGCAGAATTTCTTTGATCGCGTGGCCGGACGCATCGGCACAAGCATCGCCCAGCGCTTCGAGGCCGATCTGCTTCAGCCCGTGCCGAGCCTGCGCTGAGCAGGCGCCCGCTACCGGTAGCGCATGCGCGTTCCGTGGAGCAGCGACAGCACGACCTCCTCGGCCGGCAGTTCCCGGGGGAAATAAGTCCCGGAGATCTTGGCGCCATTGATGCTCGCGCCCGCGAGGTTCGCATGCGAGAAATCGATGCCCCGCAGGTCGGTCTGGCGGAAGTAGCTCCCGCTGAAGTCGATTCCGTCAGCAACCAGCCCGCGCAGATCGAGACCACGGAAGTCGCAGTCCTGTAGGTTCGGCACATCGCCGCGCTGCCGGCGTTCGTTGAAGTCCTGCACGCGGCCTTCGCGCAGCAGGCGGTAAAGCGGATCGGGATTGTGGTGTATCGGTTTCAGGGGCATGGTTGCGTCTCCCGACCGGGCAGGCCTGTCCGGATCTGTTTCTCTCCATAATATTAAAGATTATAGCGGCTGGAGCGCTGCCTCAGAGAATGCGCACACCCTCGTTTTCGAGCATCCGCCGCAAGGCAATGAGCGGCAGGCCGATAAGCGCCGTCGGATCATCGCCTTCAAAGCGCTCGAGCAGGGCGATTCCGAGCCCCTCTGAACGCAGGCTGCCGGCGCAATTGTAGGGCCTGTCCTTGAGCAGGTAATTCTCGATTTCCTCGTCGCGCAGACGGCGGAACACCGTGGCAAACGGAACAACCTCGTTCTGCGTGCGTCCGCTGGCCGCGTCGATCAGGGCAAGCCCGGTATAGAGCACGACCCGCCGTCCGGAGGCCTCACGCAGCTGCCGTACCGCGGCAGCATGGTCGGCCGGCTTGCCCACGATACGGCCATCCTGTACCGCCACCTGGTCAGAGCCGATGACGAGCGCTGTCGGATGGCGCTGTGCGATCGCGCGCGCCTTGGCGACAGCAAGGCGCTCGACGAGCGCTGGCGGCAGCTCGTGTGGCATTGGCTGCTCGTCGACCTCCGGGGCGACGGCACGGAACGGCAGCTGCAGCCGCTCGAGCAGTCCGCGCCGGAATATCGACGATGAGGCCAGGATCAGGTCGCGTTGGGGCACGGAAGCGGACATGGAATCAGGCTGCAAGTGGCAGGCGCATCAGTCGATTTCGAGCAGCGCCTCGTCGGGGTTCACGCTGTCGCCCTTGGCGACATACACCGACCGGACCGTGCCGGCCACGGGTGCCGGCACCTCGTTTTCCATCTTCATTGCCTCGATCACGAGCACCGGATCTCCGGCCTTGACGTGATCGCCGGGCTGCACGGTCACGGCCACGATCGTTCCGGGCATGGAGCTGGTGACGTGACCCGCTTTGCTGGCCTTGGGGCGGTGCGAATCCTTGGAGAGCGCCTCCGGCGCGCCGCCGGCGGCGGGCGCCCCTTCCGTCAGGGTTTCCACGAGAATCTCTTCCGGCATGCCGTCGACTGTGACGTAGAACGGCCGGCGGTGTTCGCTGCGGTGTCCGGCGCCGGTGATTTTCAGGTGATAGGTCTCTCCGTGCACCGTGACGTTGAATTCGGTAGGGGCGGTTCCCGTTCCGGCCGCCGCCGAAGCGGGCGGAGAGGGTGCGGCTGCGGGGGCGGCGGCACCGGTCGCGCGCGCCGCGAGAAAAGCCCGGCCGACTTCCGGAAACATGGCATAAGTGAGAACGTCCTCCTCGCTGCGCGCGAAACCGGTCGCGGCCGCCGTGAGCCGCTCGAGTTCCGGCTTGAGCAGATCGGCCGGCCGGCAGCTGATGACCTCCTCGTCGCCGATGGCCAGGCGGCGGATCGCCTCGTTCACCGGTCCCGGCGCCCGTCCGTAGCGGCCCTGAAGGTAGAGTTTCACCTCGCTGGTGATGTTTTTGTAGCGCTGGGCGGTGAGCACGTTGAGCACCGCCTGCGTTCCGATGATCTGGGAGGTTGGAGTTACCAGCGGCGGATAGCCGAGGTCCTCGCGCACCCGCGGAATCTCGGCCAGCACCTCGGGCATGCGCTGCAGCGCCCCCTGTTCCCGGAGCTGGTGCGCCAGGTTTGAGATCATGCCGCCTGGAACCTGGTTGACCTGGACCCGCGTATCGACCCCATTGTGCTCGCTTTCGAATTCGCGATACTTCCGGCGCACCTCCTGAAAATAGCTCCCGATATCCTGCAGCAGCTCCAGATCGAGTCCGGTGTCGTAGGGAGTGTCGCGGAATGCGACGACCATCGACTCGGTCGGCGAATGACTCGTACCCCAGGACAGCGAGCTGATGGCCGTATCCACGTGCCTCGCGCCGTTCTCGACCGCCTTGTACATGCTGATGTTGGCGATGCCGGCGGTGGTATGAGAATGGAAGTGCAGGGGCAGTTTGACCCTGCCAGACAGCGCTGCAAACAGCTCGCTCGCCCGCACCGGAGTGAGCAGTCCAGCCATGTCCTTGACGCACAGGCTGTGGCAGCCCATCTTCTCGATCTCCACCGCCTGTTCCACAAAATGATCGATCGAATGAACCGGACTCGTCGTGTAGCAGATCGCGCCCTGTGCATGCTTGCCGGCGGCGATCACGGCGTCCACAGTGACCTGTATGTTGCGCAGGTCGTTCATGGCGTCGAAGATGCGGAAGACCTCGACTCCGTTCAGCGCCGCCCGGCGCACGAACGCAGTGACCACGTCATCGGAGTAGTGGCGGTAGCCCAGCAGGTTCTGGCCGCGCAGCAGCATCTGGATCGGAGTGCCAGGAAGCGCCGCCCGGAGCTGGCGCAACCGATCCCATGGATCCTCCTTGAGGAAGCGGATGCACGCATCGAAGGTGGCCCCACCCCATGCCTCGAGGGACCAGAAACCGACCCGGTCGAGCCTGCTGCATACCGGAAGCATGTCCTCGGTGCGAAGCCGCGTGGCGATCAGCGACTGATGTGCGTCGCGCAGCGCGAGCTCGGTCACGAATACCCTGTTTGACGTCATTGCGGCGGATCCCCGACGGTTTAACGGCCGTAGTGTGCCGCAATCGCCGCCGCGACCGCTGTCGCGACATGCGCAGGCGGGCGGCGCGCGCTGTAGTGTACCAGCTCGGTGTGCCGTTCGACGAAGCCGGTGTCGAATCTTCCGGCGCGGAACTCCTCGGTCCTGAGAATCTGCTGATGATAGGGAATAGTGGTTTTGACTCCGGCTACCCCGGTGTCGTGCAGGGCGCGGGCGGCGCGCGCCACCGCCTTCTCCCAGTCGAGCGCCCAGACGGTCAGCTTGGCGCACATCGAATCGTAGTGGGGCGGAAATTCGTAGCCGGTATAGATCGCCGCATCGGTGCGCACGCCCGGCCCGCCCGGCGCGTAATAACGCGTAATGCGCCCATAGCCGGGAAGGAAATTGTTCTTCGGGTCTTCGGCGTTGATGCGGAATTGGATCGCGAAGCCGCGGCGCTGTATCTCGTCCTGGCGGAATCCGAGCCGTGCGCCCGCGGCGATATTGATCTGTTCCTGCACAATGTCGATCCCCGTTATCTGCTCGGTTACCGTGTGCTCGACCTGCAGGCGGGTGTTCATTTCCATGAAATGGAAGAGGTTGTCGTGATCGAACAGGAATTCCACGGTGCCGGCGTTCCGGTAGCCGACCGCATGGGCGGCACGCACCGCGAAAGCGCACACCTGTGCGCGCTGTTCCTCGGTAAGCTGCGGCGACGGCGCGGTCTCGACCAGTTTTTGATGGCGTCGCTGGATCGAACAGTCGCGCTCGTACAGGTGCACGACGTTGCCGTGGCTGTCGGCGAGTATCTGGACTTCGATATGGCGGGGACGGGCGATGAACTTTTCGAGGAAGACTTCCGCGGAACCAAACGCCTTGGTCGCCTCGGAGACCACGCGCGGAAAGCTGCGGCCGAGTTCATCGTCATTGTCACAGCGCCGGATGCCGCGTCCGCCGCCGCCGTTGGTGGCCTTGAGCATCACCGGATAACCGATTTCGCGGGCGAGCTCGGCCGCCTCGGCGACGTCGCGCAGGCTGCGGTCGCTGCCGGGTATCACCGGAATGCCCGCGGCGGCCATGGCCCGGCGTGCCTGGACCTTGTCACCCATGCAACGGATGACCTCGGGCGGCGGGCCGATGAACGTGACACCGCGGCGCGCGCAGATCTCCGCCAGCTCGGGATTCTCGGACAGGAAGCCGTAGCCGGGATGCAGGGCATCGCAGCCTGTGGTCACGGCCAGATTCACGATCCGGTGCGCATTGAGGTAGCCACCGACCGGATCGGGGCCAACGTTGTAGGCCTCGTCGGCTTTTTTGACGTGCAGCGCGTTACGGTCGGCATCGGTATAGATCGCCGCCGACCTGATACCCATTTCGGCGCAGGCGCGCACGATCCGGACTGCGATCTCGCCACGATTGGCGACAAGGATCTTTTTAAACAAGATGGACTCCGTCGCAGGTGCAGGCTGCGACACAACGGCAGGTTCGGGAATTCCACAACGGCCAGAGTGAACCTTTTACGTAAAGCCCAGGAGTGTGTCAATAAGCCGGGGGCGGTCGCCATGCTCCGTCCCGGCCATGCCGGCCGGTGGGCGCCGTTTTGTCGCGGTTCGCGGCCGGTTGCGGCGGTTCGCGGCCGATTTTGACAGTTTTCCTACACAAATATATCATGCGCGGCCTATGTCCGCCGTTTTGCCTGCCGCCATAGACCCAATCCGGCTCGCCGATGAGGGGTCGAGCCTCGAGGGCGAGTTGCCGGTCCGGACGATGCCCCGCTTGCGGGAGGCGTGCCGGAATCCGGCAGCGATGGTGCGGGTGGATCTGCACTTCAGCCGCGGCACGTACGGACCAGTGATGGACGGGACCGTCACGGCCAGGCTGGAACTGACCTGCCAGCGCTGTCTCGGACCGGTAGAACAGGATGTCACGGCGGCAACGCACGTGGTTCTGCTGCGGACCGGAGCGTCGCGCTCAGCGCTGCCGGAGGACGCAGACTTCATGGAGGTCGCTGCGTCTGTTCCGCTGGCGGAGCTGGTGGAGGATGAGTTGCTTCTGGCGCTGCCGATGACGCCGAGACATCCGCAGGGCGCGTGTTCTGCGCCCGGAACGGGACATCCGGACAGCACCCAGGCGGACTCGGGTCCGTTTTCGGCGCTGGCGGATCTCAAAGCAGGCAGTGAGATTTCGGGTTCATGATGACAGAGAGGATTATCCATGGCCGTACAGAAAAGCCGGAAGACCCCATCGAAGCGCGGCATGCGCCGTTCGCACGATGCCCTGAAGACGCCCCAGTTTTCGATCGAACCGACAAGCGGCGAAACGCACCTGCGCCATCATGTGAGCGCCAGCGGTTACTATCGCGGGCGCAAGGTATTCGACGCCAAGACCGACTGAGCCGGTCCGCCGCCGGCAGGCCTCCAGACCGGTCCCACCGCCTGTGAGCATAACGATAGCCCTGGACGCGATGGGGGGCGATCGGGGCTTGCAGGTAACCGTACCGGCTGCCGCGGCAGCGCTGCGCGAACATCCCGACCTCAGTCTCATCCTGGTCGGCCGGCGCGATGACGTCGGCGCCGAGCTGAAGCGGCTCGGCTGCCGCGAGGACGGGCGGCTGACGGTGCATCATGCCTCGGAGGTAGTTGGCATGGATGAGCCCCCGGCCCAGGCGCTGCGCTCCAAAAAGGACTCGTCGATGCGCGTTGCCATCAATCTGGTCAAATCCGGCGCGGCCCAGGCCTGCGTCAGTGCCGGCAACACCGGCGCGCTCATGGCCACGGCTCGGTTCGTGCTGAAAACGCTGCCCGGCATCGACCGTCCCGCCATCATCACTGCCTGGCCGACCATGCACGGGCACGTGCATGTTCTCGACCTTGGCGCCAATGTGGACTCCACGCCGCAGCAGCTGCTCCAATTTGGCATCATGGGTTCGTTGCTCGTGGGCGCCATCGAACACAATCCGGCCCCGAAGGTGTGCCTGCTCAACATCGGCGTGGAAGACATCAAGGGCAATGAAACCGTGAAGAAGGCATCGGAGCTGTTCCGGCAGAGCGGACTCAATTATGGAGGTTACGTAGAAGGCGACGAGATTTTCACCGGCACCTCGGACGTTGTCGTCTGCGACGGCTTCGTCGGCAACGTCGCCATGAAGGCCAGCGAGGGCCTGGCGCGGATGATCGCGCAGCTGATGAGGGAGGCGTTCACGCGCAACGTGTTCGCCCGCATGGCCGGACTGATTGCGATGCCGGCGATGCGATCTTTCCGCAAGAGAGTGGATCCGCGCCGTTACAACGGAGCAAGCCTTGTAGGCCTCAACGGCATCGTGATCAAGAGCCACGGCAGCGCCGATTCCTACGGGTTCCAGAACGCTATACGCGTCGCGGTCGCTGCTATCCGTAACCAGGTACCGCAGATCATGGGCAGCAGGATCTCCTCGATGCAGGTTCGCAGCACATTCGCATGAGCTATTCGCGCATCACCGGCACCGGTGGCTATCTGCCGCAGCAGATCCTGAGCAATGCCGAACTGGAAAAGATGGTCGATACCTCGGACGAATGGATATTCTCCCGCACCGGAATCCGCGAGCGCCACATTGCCGCCCCTGGAGAAACGACCTGCGATCTGTCGGAGCAGGCTGCGTTGCGTGCCATTGCGGCCGCCGGTATCGACACGCACTCAATCGATCTCATCATTGTCGCCACCACCACTCCCGATAGGGTGTTCCCCAGCACCGCCTGCCTGTTGCAGGAGCGCCTGGGAATACGCGGCTGCCCGGCGTTCGACGTGCAGGCGGTTTGCACCGGCTTCGTCTATGCGCTCGGCATTGCTGACAAGTTCATCCGCACGGGAGCATCGCGACGCGCCCTCGTGGTTGGCGCCGAAACCTTGTCGCGCATTCTCGACTGGACGGATCGCGGCACCTGCGTCCTGTTCGGCGACGGCGCCGGCGCGGCTATCCTGGAGGCTGCGACCGAGCCTGGTATCATTTCGTCGCATCTGCACGCCGACGGTCATTACAAGGAGCTGCTCACGGTGCCGGCCGGAATCTCCCAAGGCTATGACAAGGTCCGCGACGGCCAGGCATTCGTGCACATGCGCGGGAACGATGTATTCAGGGTCGCAGTCAATACCCTGGAGCGCATCGTGGACGAGACGCTCGAGGCCAACGGCCTCGGGAAAGAAGACATCCGCTGGCTCGTTCCGCATCAGGCTAACATACGCATCATCAGCGCCACTGCCAGGAAACTTGGAATGCCGATGGACCAGGTGGTCGTAACGGTCGACCGGCACGGCAACACATCCGCCGCCTCGATTCCGCTCGCCCTGGATGAGGCCGTGCGCGACGGTCGCATTCGCCGCGGCGATGTCCTGCTCATGGAGGCGTTCGGCGGCGGCTTTACCTGGGGCTCAGTACTGCTCCGTTACTGAGACCGGTACTCCGTACCCAAGGCTCTGGCCTTGCGCGGCGCCCGACGGCCTGTCCTAGATCTGATCAAACACTCGAAATATGGTACATAATCAGATGAATCCACACGATAAACTGGCGTTCCTGTTTCCAGGCCAGGGGTCGCAGTCGATCGGCATGCTGGCGACTCTCGCTGAATCTCGCCCGGAAGTCGGGGAAACCTTCAGCGAAGCATCGCGCGCGCTTGGTTACGACCTGTGGGAACTGGTCCGCACCGGCCCCGAGGATCAGCTCAACCAGACGGAATTCACCCAGCCGGCCATGCTGGCTGCGGGAGTCGCCGTGTGGCGGGTATGGGTAAGCCGGGGCGGTCCGGTGCCGGCAGTCATGGCCGGCCACAGCCTGGGCGAGTACACGGCACTGGTCTGCGCCGAGTCGCTGGGTTTCAGGGATGCAGTCCGGCTGGTTGCCGACCGCGCGCGCTTCATGCAGCAGGCGGTTCCGGCCGGAACCGGGGGCATGGCAGCCATACTCGGGCTGGACGACGCCGGTGTCGCCGGCCTGTGCGAGCGTGCCGCCGAGGGCGAGGTGCTGGCGCCCGTCAATTACAACTCCCCGGGGCAGGTCGTTGTGGCCGGCACTGCCGCAGCGGTGAAACGGGCCGTCGACCAGGCGGCCGCGGCCGGAGCCAAACGTGCCGTGATTCTGCCCGTCAGCGTTCCGTCGCATTGCGCCCTGATGCATCCGGCGGCGCTGCGTCTCGGCGAACGCCTGGAAGGAGTGGAGTTCAATCATCCGCGCATCCCCGTGATTCACAATTTCCATGTCAGCACGGAAACGAGCGCAGCCGGCATCCGGGCCGCGCTGGTACGCCAGATCGAATCTCCGGTACGCTGGGGGGAGACGGTGCTCAAGATGGCGGCAGACGGTGTGGATCTGCTGATAGAATGCGGTCCGGGCAAGGTGCTCTCGGGACTCAGCAAGCGGATCGCGAAGAATCTCGTGACGCTGCCGGTGTATGACCCGGAAACGCTGCAACAGGGGCTCGCGGCGACGGGCGTGAAATGAGCCAGTAAGGGGGGAATGACTATGTCGCTGGAAGCGGAAGTGGCCTTGGTCACGGGTGCGAGTCGGGGCATCGGTGCCGCAATCGCGGTCGAACTGGGTCGCCGGGGCGCAGTCGTGATTGGAACCGCTACTTCGGAAGAAGGATCAAAAAACATCAGCAAGCTATTGCAGGAAAACGGTATTCGTGGAGCAGGAATGGTGCTCAACGTCACCGACCAGGGCTCGATCGACGCCGGCCTGGAACAGATGCAGAAGTCCTGGACCGCACCCAGCATCCTTGTCAATAATGCCGGTATCACGCGCGACAATCTCCTGCTGCGCATGAAGGACGAGGAGTGGGATGCGATTCTGGACACCAACCTGAAGTCCGTCTACCGTCTGTCGAAGGCCTGCCTGCGATCGATGTTCAAGGCACGCAAAGGCCGCATCATCAGCATTACATCCGTAGTGGGTTACACCGGCAATGCCGGGCAAAGCAACTATGCGGCCGCCAAGGCCGGAATCGTCGGCTTCACGCATGCGCTGGCACGCGAGATCGGATCGCGCAACATCACGGTGAATGCCGTGGCCCCGGGGTTTATCGAGACGGATATGACCCGGGCGCTCTCCGACGAGCAGCGCGCCATGCTGACCGGGCAGATTCCGCTCGGTCGGCTGGGAAGTGTGGCAGATGTGGCCCGTGCCGTGGCCTTCCTGGCTGGGGGCGCTGCCGCCTACATCACCGGGATGACGCTGCATGTCAATGGCGGCATGTTCATGAACTGACCGCCCCGGCGCGGTAGACTTGGCCGGACTTATCGTGTTAACTATGCGGCCTCGTGAGGCCGGCAAGCGTGATTTTTAGCAATTTTCTGGAGGATACCGTAACCATGAGCAGTGTAGATGAACGCGTCATGAAAATCGTCGTGGAGCAGCTGGGCGTCAACGAGAGCGAAGTCACCAAGGAATCGTCCTTCGTCGATGACCTGGGCGCGGACTCTCTCGACACGGTCGAACTGGTGATGGCCCTGGAAGAAGAATTTGACTGCGAAATCCCGGACGAAGAGGCAGAGAAGATTACCACGGTCAAACAGGCGATCGACTATATCAATGCGCACCTGAAGTAAGCAGCGATCAGTGCGCTAAGGGCCGCCTGCCACGGTGCGTGGGGCGGCCCTTTTGGTTTTGCCTGCCCGTGCGCAGCCGGCTAACGAGCGAGAGGATTTCCGATTGAGCAAGCGTCGCGTTGTCATCACCGGGCTGGGAATAGTCTCCCCGCTCGGCATCGGTGTGGAAGAAAACTGGCGAGGCGTCACCACCGGCAGAAGCGGGATAGGCACCATCACCCAGTTTGACGCCAGCGGCTACCCCTCGACCATCGCGGGCGAGGTCAAGAATTTCGATCCCGGAAAATTCATCAGCGAGAAGGAGAGCCGCAGGATGGACCGGTTCATGCAGCTCGGCATCGCCGCGGGGATCGAGGCGATACGGGATGCGGCGCTGGAAATCAACGAAGAAAATGCCGAGCGCATCGGCGTGCACATCGGTGCCGGCATCGGAGGTCTGCAGACCATCGAGAACGGGACACGCACGATCCTGGAAAAGGGCCACAGACGCATTTCGCCGTTCTACATCCCGATGACGATCATCAACATGATATCGGGAAATCTGTCGATTCTCTTCGGGCTGCGGGGGCCGAACCTTGCCATGGTCACGGCCTGTGCGACGGCAACCCACGCGATCGGCGATGCGGCCCGCATCATCGAGTACGGCGACGCGGACGTGATGGTGGCCGGCGGCGCAGAGTCTACCGTTACACCCACCGGCATGGCCGGCTTCGGAAATGCGCGCGCGCTCAGCACACGCAACGACGATCCGGCAACCGCAAGCCGGCCGTGGGACAAGGACCGGGACGGCTTTGTGCTGGGCGAGGGCGCCGGGATTGTGGTGCTGGAAGAACTGGAATGCGCGCGGCGCCGCGGCGCGCGCATCTATGCCGAACTGTGCGGCTTCGGCATGAGCGGGGACGCCTACCACATAACCAGCCCCCAGGAGAGCGGCGAAGGTGCGGCGCGCTGCATGCGCAATGCCCTGCGCAATGCCGGAGTCAACCCAACCGAGGTCCAGTATATCAATGCCCACGGGACCTCCACGCCGCTCGGGGACCGCGCCGAGACCAATGCCGTCAAACAGGCCTTCGGGGATTACGCCTACCGCCTGGCGATCAGCTCCACCAAGTCCATGACCGGGCATCTGCTCGGCGCCGCCGGAGGTGTGGAGGCAGCCTATACCGCACTCGCCATACACCACGGTGTTGCGCCACCGACGATCAACCTGTTCGAGCCTGAACCGATGTGCGATCTGGACTACGTGCCAAACACCGCCCGCGACATGCGCATCGACGTGGCGCTGACCAATTCGTTTGGATTCGGCGGCACCAACGGAACTCTGGTGCTGCGGCGCATGAAGTGAATCGACCGGCGCTGGACCCAAGCGTGGGCGAAAACGGTTGCGTCGTCCACGCGCTCGGGCAGTTTCCCGATCCCGCGCTGCTTCACCGCGCTCAGCCGCGACGGTATCCGCATCTTCTGGAAAGCACGGCGCAGGGGACTGCCCAGGCACGCTACGACATCCTCTTCGCCTTTCCCGGCAGCAGCCTTGTGCTGGCGTCCGACCGCCAGCTATGGCTTGACGGCGCGCGGATCGGCGGGGATTTTCTGACGGCTCTGGATCGGCTGTGGTGCGTTGAAGCGACTGCGCCGGACCTTTCCACAGGCAGCGTCCCTTTCACCGGGGGGTGGTTCCTGTATCTGGGCTATGAACTGGCGCGCGATATCGAACCGGTGCTGGCTTCGCTGCCCGCGGACGGCGCCTTTCCTCTTGCGGTCGCCACACGTTTCCCGGCTGCGCTGATCCGCGACCACGCGCAGGGTCGGGCATTTCTCGTGAGTGAACGGGAACAGGCATCAGCGCTGATTCCGGCGATGATCGAGGATGTCCGGGACTGCCGTCAGGTGCCAAGCAATCCGATCGACGTGCTGGACGTGCGCGAAGAGGATCCGTCCCTTCATGTGGAGCGTATCGCACGCGCGCTCGACTACATCCGGGCAGGTGACATATTCCAGGCCAATCTGTCCCGCGCCTGGAAAATCGAACTGCGCACAGCACCCCTGGCTGGCGATCTTTACCGTAAGCTGCGGCACACCAATCCCGCGCCGTTTGCGGGTCTCGCAAGCATCGGGCATGATCAGGCGATCATCAGTTCCTCGCCCGAGCGGCTCGTGTGCGTGCGTGGCGACCGGATCTCGACCCGCCCGATCGCCGGAACCAGTCCGCGCAGTCATGAACCGGCCGAAGATGACGCCAATTCGCGCAGGCTTGCACGCAATCCGAAAGAGCGGGCCGAGCACATAATGCTGATCGACCTGGCACGCAATGATCTCGGCCGCATCTGCAGGCCCGGTACTGTCCAGGTGAGCGAAACAATGCAGGTCACTTCCTATCGCCATGTGCACCACCTCGAATCGGACGTGGCAGGCAGGCTGCGCGCGGATGTCCGTCCGGGCGCAGTGATCCGCGCGATGTTCCCCGGAGGCACCATTACTGGCTGCCCGAAGCTGCGTACGCAGCAGATCATTGCGGAACTCGAGAGAGCGCCGCGCGGAGCATACACGGGTTCGATGGGCTACCTGAACCGCAATGGAGACATGGATCTTAATATCCTGATCCGAACCCTGGTGGTGGATGGGCGAGATGTGCTGCTGCGCGCGGGCGGCGGCATCGTCGCCGATTCCCAGCCGTTGCGGGAACTCGATGAGACCCGCGCCAAGGCCAAGGGGCTACTGGCCGTCTTCGGACGGGCCTGAGCCGGTAGCGGCCGGGTGGACGGCAAGATTCCGATGCACGACGCCTTTATACCCACACTGATCGACGGCGTTTCCGAATCGCGGATCTCCGTTTTCGACCGGTCCGTGCACTA
Organism: Pseudomonadota bacterium; assembly: GCA_021785795.1. The sequence continues at coordinate 4,209 of JAJYEK010000030.1, read as the reverse complement.
TGGCGACGGTGTATTCGAAACGGTAGCGGTGCACGCTGGCGTGCCGCTGCTCTGGGAGCGTCACCTCCAGCGGCTGCGTGCCGGGTGCCAGCTGTTGCGACTCGCTGTTCAGGACGCGGACGTGCTGCGCGCCGAAATCGATTCGCTATGTCGGGATCGGGAGCGTGCGGTGGTCAAGATCATCATAAGCCGCGGCTGCGGGGGTCGCGGCTATGCACCCCCGGTCGCGGCCAAGCCGGTGCGTATCGTGTCCGTCTGGCCTTGGCCAGATCATCCCGCCCGGTATGCGCATCTCGGCGTGAAGGTGCGCTGGTGCCGCACTCCGGCATCGATCAATCCGCAACTGGCGGGAATCAAACACCTCAACCGGCTTGAGCAGGTTCTGGCGCGCACGGAGTGGGACCGGGAGTTCGCCGAGGGGCTGATGTGCGATCCGTCCGGTCATGTGGTCGAAGGGACCATGAGCAATGTCTTTGGCGTTTCCGATGGCATCCTTGTCACGCCCGATTTATCGCAAGCAGGCGTTGCCGGAGTGATGCGTGCGGAAGTCATCGCGGCAGCGCAGAGGCTCGGGCTGCGCTGCGCGGAGAAGAGGATTACCGCGGCCGAATTCGAACGGATGAATGAACTCTTTCTGACGAACAGCATCATCGGTCTGTGGCCGGTCGTGGCGCTGGAGGACAGCCGTTACGACATCGGCGCGATCTCGCGGCTACTGCAGGAGGCGGTACGCGACGCGCAGTGTTTCGAGGTCGGCGGCAACACATAGCCCGGCACAAGCGGCAGACCCGGGATGCCGGGCGCCCGGGTGGTAAGTCCTGCGCAAGTACGGGCGGCACGGCAGCCGCGTCCGGCCCCATGCTGTCAGCGGGGTTGTCCGCCGCACGCAGGCAGGGACCGAATCTCCGCCATAACCTGCGTGGCAAAAACGATCCCCCTGCTGTCGATCGGCAATCCGGCGGCATGCAAGGCTTCGGTAGTCCAGGTATTGCACGTATGGAATGCATCATACGTGCCGGTGGAAGCAAAGAACTCGCTGCGCGGCAACAAGCCGCGTCCGGCGCTGATGAACCCGCCGTGCGGTCCTTTTCGGAAATATCCGGCCAAAAACGAATCGAGCCTGCGGATTCCCGACGGGGAAACACACAGCCAGCGCACGTCGCTGCCGGACAGCGGTACCCGGACCGGGCGTTGTCCCGCGCCCTGGACAAAGACAACGCTGGGGGAGGGAAACAGCGACATCACAGCCATGCCCGAGCCGGGGTTTTCAGTTTCGTAAAAACGCCGGTTGCCCCATCCGAATATCAGATACTCTGCCCCTGGAAACCGGTCGCGCAGGGGCGCCAGAGGCGGCCCGAGCGCTGTTGCCGGCAAGACCAGTCCGGTGTGCCAACCGTAATCCACGACCGCGACCGCAACGAGCAGCTCAGCGCTTCGCGAACGCGGCGACGGAGTCGCGCCGGACCGTGCCGGCAGGGAATAGGGCGCGCCGCAGGCGGCGGTTGCGAGCAGGCCGGCTGCCACCACGCTGGCCGTGACCCATGCGGGCGCGAAACGAGACACGACTCAGCAACAACGGCGGATCGTGGCGCGCTGCCCCGCAGCCGGAACCACGACCGGTTTCCCGGGAGACCGGGCAGGGCCGCTTCGCGGAGCCGTGCCCGCCACTGTCCACGGCGCTGGCCCGGCGCAACCCCCCGGGATCTGCACCCATGGGTCGTGACCGGACCTGTCTTTGCGCCGGCCTGGCCGGAACCGGCGGGAGTCCAGGTACAGCCGGTTCCGGGCGCCCGGCCCGTCCCTGATTGTTGCCGGCGCCGCACCGGCCGGCAACAGTGCCGGCCGGCATGGTTTTCCCGATCCCGGCGCCCGATGGCCGATTGCGGCGCGGCAGCGCAGCCCGGCAGTGATTTTATGCTCCGGACAACTCAGGGTATCAGGGTTTGCCCCCGGAGTTGACGGGTTGACCCTTCGCGATTGAATGCAGATAAGCCACCATGTCTACCATCGGTTTGCTCCCGAATGCGGGCGGATTGCCACCCAGCCCACCCTTGATGCAGTGCTGGATCTGCATCTCGAGCGTCACCACGCGATGGAGATTGGGGTTGTAGCGGGGAAAGATTGCGGCAGCGTTGACCAGGCTGGGGAGGGGCTTGCCGTTCGGAAGTCTGCCGGCGACCAAACCACCTCCCATATGGCACGTGCTGCACGTCACGGGCGCTCCGTGCATGCGGCGGCTGCTCCCGAACGTGCCGTGTTCGAATAGGTTCCGGCCGTGGTTCACGGCAGCCTGGAGTCCCGCTGCCGGAGATCCGCCCGCGGCCTGGACGTTGCCGGCAAGACTGAATGTGAGCGTGATGGCTGCGGCCAATGCCGAAGTGACTGCGGTAAGTTTTTTCATGAGAGGGATTCGTCCTTTGGATTTTCTTCGTTTGAAAATATCAATTGCCCAGAACCAAAACGGATATCGCCACGGTATCACCGATTAGGGCGAGTCTAAGAATATAATTCCTTATTGGCTGCCCGCACAACTGGCGTGCCGTCAGGCCAGGGCCGCGAGCAGCGGAAATGCCGCGGCGAACCGCGCGGGCTTCGGTGGGGCGCAGCGCCCACCGCAAGCCGGATGCGCCCGTACGCAGCGGCCGCCGGCACCGCCGTGTTTCCGGCCCATTCCGGCCCAGCTCGCAGTTCGCGGTCGCTGAATGTATCATGAGCCGCTGAATATTATGCGGTTTCCGTTGCCCCTGCGGAGGGTGGCGGAACGCGGGACGGTCCACTGCAGCGGTGACTCTCGGCGTGCAGTGCGGGATCCGCGGTACGAAGTCACTAACCGTCGACCGCCGTTCCCACACCGGCAGGCGACACAGGAACAAGGGGCACGGACGCGCCGCTGCGACACGAGGAACCGGCATTTGGGAAAACTATTTGGAGCGATCAAGTACGGGATCTTTGCGGCCGCGGCGCTGGTAGCGGGCGCTGGCGCCTATCTCCTGTGGTTCAGCCTGAGACCGCTATCGCCCCCACCGAATATCTACACCGTGCAGCCGGGCACCAGCCTGCACGACTTCAGCCGCGGTCTTTACGCTGAGCATGTCCTGCCGGATCCGCGCAGCCTGGTGCTGCTGGCCTACCTGGAAGGAGAGAGCCGCGGCCTGAAGGCCGGCGAATACCGCTTTCCTCCCGGCATCACCGCGCTCGGAATGCTCCGGCAGGTCATTGAAGGAAAGGTGGTGCAGTACCCGTTCACCATTATCGACGGCTGGACGTTCGCCCAGGTCATGCAGGCGCTGGAGGCGGCACCGCACATGCTCCATACGCTGCGCAATCTGACGCCGGCCGAGATCATGGCGAGTCTCGGGCATCCTGGCGTCATGCCCGAGGGACGGTTTTTTCCGGACACCTACGACTACGCGGCCGGCATGTCCGATCGGACGGTCCTCGAACGCGCCTATCGTCGGATGCAGCGCGCGCTGCGCAAGGAATGGGCCGAACGCGACCGGTCGGTCCCGCTCAAGACACCGGATCAGGCCCTGATTCTTGCCTCCATCATCGAGAAAGAGGCGAGCCTGCCATCGGAGCGCCGCATCATTTCAGGCGTCTTCGACAACCGGCTGCGGCTGGGCATGAAGCTGCAGACCGATCCGACCGTGATCTACGGTCTGGGCAACCGCTACCATGGCAAGATCACGACAGCCGATCTGAGGCGCTGGACGCCGTACAATACCTACATGATATCCGGTCTGCCGCCGACGCCGATCTCCATGCCGAGCAAGGAAGCGCTGTATGCGGCGCTCAACCCGGTTGCGACCAAGGCGCTGTACTTCGTGGCCCGCGGTAACGGAACCCATGTGTTCTCCGACACCCTCCAGGGCCAGGACCGGGCTGTCATCAAGTATCAGCTGCACGGCGGAGTCCCGCAGCATCGGACGGCAACGCGCCGCGCCACCGCTCCTGCGGCGCGGCGCGCCACCCTGCGCCGTGCCGGCCACGCTGCTTCATGAGCCGCGGGCGCTTCGTCACGCTCGAGGGAATCGAGGGGGCCGGAAAGAGCACGAGTCTGGAATATATCCGCCGGCTGCTGCGGTCGGCGGGCATCCCTCACCTCCTCACGCGCGAGCCCGGCGGCACCGAGCTCGGCGAGACGTTGCGCGAAATCATGCTGCATCGAGATCGCACGCCTATCTGTGTCGATAGCGAACTTCTGATGAT
>JAJYEK010000181.1 GCA_021785795.1 Pseudomonadota bacterium | reverse complement strand
GCAGTGTCGACTTGCCACAGCCGGAGTGGCCGATGATCGAGACAAATTCGCCTTCGCGGACGGAAAGATTCACGTCGCGCAGGGCGACAAACCGTCCTTTCCTGGTATCGAATACCTTGCTCAGATTTTCGATGTGGACGTGATCGCTCATGACCCACTCCCGTCGTAGTCGAAACGCTTTGCAGCCATCAGCAGTACCTCATCGAGCAAAAATCCGACGATACCCACCACAAAGATGGCGATGATGATGTGCGCGATATTAAGGTTATTCCACTCGTCCCATATCCAGAACCCGATACCCACACCGCCGGTCAGCATTTCGGCCGCGACAATTACGAGCCACGCGATACCCATGGACAGACGCATGCCGGTCATCATGTATGGCAACACCGCCGGAAAAAGAATCTTGGTGAACACCTTCCACTCGGACAGCTTCAGGACGCGCGCCACATTGAGATAGTCCTGAGGCACGCGCGTCACCCCGGTCGCGGTGTTTATGATCATCGGCCAGATGCTGGAGATGAAAATCACCCAGATCGCCGCGGGTTGCGCAGCCTTGAATACGTATAACCCGATGGGCAGCCAGGCAAGTGGCGATACCGGGCGCAGCAGGCTGATGATCGGTTTGCACATGCGGCTGAGAAAAGCGAACCGGCCTATCAGGAAGCCGAGCGGAATGCCGGCGGCTGTCGCCATGCCGAAGCCGATCGCGATGCGCGACAGCGAGCGCAGTACGTTCCATCCGATCCCCTGATCATTCGGGCCGTTATCGTAAAATGGATGCGCAAAGACCTTGAGCGCCGATTCCCAGGTCTTGACCGGCCCGGGCACACCGGAGTGTTCCGCCATCAGCATCCACACCAACACTAGCAGTGCGAAACCCAGCAGAGGCGGAATACCGAAACGCAATGCGGCCATCACGATCCGCGCAAGCCGCGAGCGTGGCTTCGGCGGGTCCATCTCCATCGCTTTCCGGCTAACCCGCCCCCCGTCTTCCAGCGGCCGCTTCACCGGATGCTCGCGCGCTACCGCCTGCTTCCATGCCTTATCGATTTTGGCCACACCCATGGTTCACTCCCCTCACGCAACCTGGATTTCGAACACCCCGGACTGAATGTCCGGCTCGTCCCCGTTGCAGGACACACTGCCGATGCGCTTGGCGCCGCGCATCAGAGCGGCCTGCAACGATACCGCTGGCTCGTGACTCTGATGGGAGACCTTGACGTCCGCAACCAGAGCGATCTTTTCGCTGCCGTTCAGGCTCAGTCGTTCCGTTCCGCGAGCGCGGCAAGATCCATTTTCAGGTTCTTCATCCTGAAGGACCTCACGTACTCGATCGGTTTGGCGGGGTCGTACACGAGGCCGTCGAGAAACCTATCCGGACCCATGAGTATCGGCTCACTGGCCTGGGTCAGAGTCCAGTGACCGGCATGCGTGCCTTCGATCTTGTAATTGATAGTCGGAACTGCAATGCCCAGCGCCTTGGCCACGTCGCGGTAGATATCCGGGCGGTACACCGAGGCGGCAGTCTTCCGGATATCCAGCGGTCTTGCGATCTGCCCCCAGCGGATCATCTGCGTGATGAACCACTCGGCGTGCGAAAGCCACGGAAAGGTCGCGGCATAACGATAGAACACGTTGAAATCAGGCAGCGGCCGCGGCATCCCGCCATGCGAGTAGCGGAAGGTGCCGGTCATAGACATCTTCACCACATCCTCGGGTGCATTGACGTATGACTTCTGTGCGATAATCTTCACAACCTCGATGCGGTTCTCGGGTTTATCCATCCACTGCGCTGCTTCGATCAGTGCCATCAAGGCCGCATGATGGGTCTTCGGGTACTTCTCCGCCCATTCGAGATTCACGCCGAACACTTTCTCTGGATTGTTGTTCCAGAGCTCGTAGCTTGTGATCAGCGTATGGCCGATGCCGGCAGCGACGGCGCGCTCGTTCCAGGGTTCGCCCACACAATAGCCAACGATGCTATTCGACTCCAGGTTGGCCACCATCTGGGGCGGCGGTATGACAATCAGCCGTACATCATTGTCTGGATCGATGCCGGCGGAAGCCATCCAGTAGCGGATCTGGTAGTTGTGGGTCGAGACCGGGAACACCATGGCAAAGGTCATCGGCGGCTTGCCGGACTGTTTGTCGGCATCAATCACTTTCTTGAGCGCGCGCGCCGTCACCGGCCGCTCCTTCATCGCCGCCGGGTCGGCCTTGGCCATGCGCTCGTAGAGCGCGTTGGAAACGGTGATGCCGTTTCCATTGAGGTCCATGCTGTAAGCCGTCACGGTGGCCTTGCGCACCGCCCCGATCCCGAGTGTTGCGGCAATCGGCATGGGGGCCAGCATGTGTGCGCCATCGAGCATTCCCAGCGCCACTTTATCCCGGATATTGGCCCAAGATGCTTCTTTAGAGACGGTGCTGTTGAGCCCGTATTTCTTGAAGTAACCCTTCTCATGGGCCACTACGATCACGGCACAATCCGTGAGCGGGATGATGCCGAAGCGGACGTTCGGCTTCTCCGGACCGGTTTTCTCGCCGGCATAGGCGGCACTTTTCACCCCGCCAGGCACCATGCCGAGGATTCCCGCGGCGGTAATACCGCCAGCCAGGCCAGCCTTCAGAAAATTGCGGCGCGATACCCTGGCATCATCCGGAGCCGGGAACCGGGTCTTGTCCGCCTGTTCATCGTGCTGCATCGTCACCTCCAGGTAGAAAAAAAAACGGCGCCCTGCCTGCCGCCAAAGCGACAGGCGAGGACGCCGTTGTCCTAGCTGCGGGCCATCGCGACCCGCTCTATATGTCTTGCGCCGCCGACCCGCCATTGGGCCCGGGCATTACTACAAATCCTGTTACGTCAGCAGGTCCGCCATGGCGATAACGCTTTCCGCTACCGACGACAGCCGTATGTTTCGATCCATCGCCGTCTTGCGCATCAGCCGGTAAGCTTCTTCCTCGCTGCAATGGCGCTGCTTCATGACAATCCCCTTGGCACGCTCGATCACCTTGCGCTCCGCCAGGCTTGCCTGAGCCTGATCCCGTTCTTGGCGCAACGCCTGCCACTGCTCGAAGCGCACCAAGGCCAGATCCACGATCGGCCGCACACGTTCTGCCGATAACCCGTCCACGACGTAGGCGCTGACCCCGGCTTTCAGGGCTTCGCGCATCGTTGTCCGGTCCGCATCCTGCGTAAACATCACGATCGCTCGCGGGTCGTCCCGTGTGATCATGCACAGATGCTCGAGCGTATCGCGGTCCGGCGAGTCACGGTCGATGATAATGACGTCCGGCTTCGCTACGCGCACACACGCCATCAACTCCACCGCCGACCGCGCTTGCGCAGCAATCTCATAGCCAGCCTCCTGCAAGGCAGCCCGCAAGGTAGCGGCGCGCTCGGTATCATCGTCGAACAGCAACACACGCAATGTCATTTCGATGTTTTCCGTGCGTCTGGCTGCAACAGTTTGCAATCGCCATGCCAGACCGAAAAGCGTCATTCCATCATCGGGTTACATCACGCCGGTCATCTTAATCGAAGCAAAATCTGCACCACGATAATGCAGGGTCCCCAATCCACGCTCCATACTGATGCGGAAGCAGGCATGATGCAGCCTCATCGAACAGCTGCGCCGGTTGTAGTCATGTCGAGTGAACCTCGCCGACGAGAACCCCACGGCAACCCGGCGCGTTACCTCATGCGCACGGTCAACGCGGGGTCAAAAACAGGTGTGCAGCAGGGTGAATAGCGAACGACGGACTAATAATGGGAAATCCGGGTTTAATTGATGGACTGAGGTGGCTGTTCCTTGTGCCTGCATGCGAACATGCAAGCACTTATCAGACGAAGAAAGGAACCACCACATTGACGTCTCTACCCCAGGGCGGGTGCGCGCTCATGGTGAGCCCATACCTGGGCGCGGTGTATCTCAAGGACTGATCAAAGCGCCGCTTCCGATGTTCCATCACCCGGGCGCCGAGGATCGGTGCGCACCCGATTCTGAAGCTCGGCAATCGGCACAGGCTTGCCAAACAGGTAGCCCTGATACTGGTGACAGCCATTGCGTTTGAGGAAGTCGTGCTGCTGTTCCGTCTCCACTCCCTCCGCGATGAGGCCCAGACCCAGGTTCTCGGCGATCCAGATAATGATCTGAACGATCACCGCCACCGCATCGTTGGGGTCGACATTGGTAGTAATATCACGCACAAAACTCTGATCTATCTTGATCTCATCCAGAGGCAAATGCCGCAGATGGGCCAGAGACGATTGACCCGTGCCGAAGTCATCGAGAGAAAAATGGACTTCCGCACGGCGTAGCGCCTTGATTTTTTCGATACTATCACCCATATGGTCCAGCACCTGGCTCTCGGTCAACTCGAGCGTGAGCTTGCTGGGATCCACGCCCGCTGCCTTGAGCACGCCCAGCACCTGATCGACAAAGTCCAGCTGCCGGAACTGGCGCGCGCTGATGTTGACGGACAGTCTCAAATGGCGCGTGCCGGGATCCGCTTGCCATACTTTGAGCTGAGCACAGGCCTCTTGCAGCACCCATTGCCCGATGGGCACGATGAGGCCCGTGTCTTCGGCAAGCGGAATAAAGTCCATCGGCGGAATGAGCCCGCGCACGGGATGTCGCCAGCGCAGCAGGACCTCGGCACCGATCAGCTCCTGACTCTCGTTGACCTGCGCCTGGTAGTAGAGGACCAGCTGCTGAAGGGCCAGCGCCTGGCGCAGATCGGCTTCCAGGGCAGCCCGGCCCTCGAGCACCACCTGCATGGCGGGGTCGAAGAATCGCAGGGCATTGCGCTCCGCGGACTTGGCGTCATACATCGCGGTGTCCGCCTGTTTCAGGAGATCCGTGATGCGGATTTCGTCACCCCGAAACAGGGTGATGCCCATGCTGGCAGAACTGTACTGCTCCCGTCCCTGAAGTTGATACGGTTGATTGAGGGCCGTCAGCACCTTCTTGCCGACACTCTGGGCCTGGCTGGCCGCCTGCTGCCCGTCGTCACTGAGATCCACGAGCACAACAACGAATTCATCGCCACCCAACCGTGCCACGGTATCACTGGGACGCACGCCCTCCTGGAGGCGCCTGGCGACTTCGATCAGCAACAGATCGCCGATATGGTGGCCCTGGGTGTCGTTGAGCGTCTTGAAATTGTCCAGATCGATGAACAGAAGTGCCCCATAGGTATTGTGGCGTGCACCGTGGGCCTGTGCCTGCTGCAAACGGTCCCACAGGAGACTTCGGTTGGGAAGTTTCGTGAGCGGGTCAAAAAAAGCCAGCCGATGGATCTCGGCTTCGGCTTCTTTTCGGTGGGTGATGTCGGTAGACACCCCCACATAATGGGTTACCTGCGCCTCCGCATCGGTCACGGCAGTGATGGTCAGCCATTCCGGATAAACCTCGCCATTCTTGCGCCGGTTCCAGATTTCGCCCTGCCAATATTTATCGCGGATGAGAGTGTCCCACAGGTTACGGTAGAACTCGGCATCCTGTAGCCCGGACTGCAGCATGGCCGGTGTTCTGCCCATCAGCTCCTCGGCGCTATAGCCGGTCAAACGCGTGAAGGCGCGGTTTACCCGCAGAATACGAGCGTCCCGATCAGTAATAACGATACTTTCTCCGGTCTCGAACGCGGTGGCGGCAATACGCAGTTCCTGCTCCGCGCGGCGCCGTTCGGTAATGTCCCGGGCCACGACAATAAGCATGTGGCCCGTGTCGGTCCGCAGCGCGCTCATCTGGAGTTCCATGGGAAACTCGGTGCCGTTCTTGCGCACGCCGACCACCTCCCTCAGCTTGTGGAGATCGGTGAATTTCCCCGTTTCCCGGTACTGCCGCAGGTAGCCGTCATACTGGCTGCGATCCGGCTCTGACATTAACAGGCGTACATTCTGGCCGATGACTTCATGCCCTTCATAGCCGAACAACCGCTCGGCTGCCGGGCTAAAGAGATCGATCACACCGTCTTCATGAATGGTGACGATGCCTTCATTCACACCGCCCAGCACGGCACGGATATGTATTTCGCTCTCGCGAAGCCGTGCATTGGCCGCCTGGGTTTCGTGTTCCGACTGGGCCAATTTACGCACCATGGGGGTGACCATTCCGCGCAGCAGCAGCACCCCGGCCAGCAGCAGGGCCGCCAACAGCGGTCCAATGATCCTCAGCTGATCGGTGACCGGGCCGTTGAGTTCCGACTGGTTGACCATCAGGACCATGCCGAGGCCCAGCCGGCCGACCGGGGCATAAGCCGCAACCACGTTTTTGTGCAGGTAATTGCGCGCAAGGATCACGCCGGTCTTTCCGGCGAGGGCATAACTCATCGGTAACGCGTGGCCCTGCAGCGTGCGCGGGAGCCGGGTAAACACGCGGCCGGAACGCATGCCGGATCTGCCTGGCGCACCGACCACGCACCGCATCGCCTTCCTCCCCAGCGGCGCGCAGACAGCGAGGCCCGCGGTTCTGCCGAGGGATCGGAGATGGATCAGCGCATGCGTAAGCAACGACAGGGGCGATTCGACCCGAATGCTGCCCACCCGCCGCCCCTGACGATCCATAATAATGGCGCGCATGCGCAGAAAGAATCGCCCGTTCCACAGCAGGGTTGCCGGTTGCGGGAGCTCTAGGGGGATCTGGAGCGCGGGGGCCGGAAGGAATCGACCGGCCCGCGCGACCTGGGTACCCTGGAGGGTTTGGAACGATACCGCTGTAAACCCGTAGGCTGCCAGAAAGGATTGGGCGCCTCTTTGCAGGAGCGCCCGGCTCGGGATCGCGTGCGGCGCCCGATCGAGCCGGCGAAGCGCCGCAATCAATACCGGTCGGGTGGCGATGATGCGGGCATTGATGCGCAATTGGTCAATCTGCTCTTTGGCCGAACCGACACGATCCTGAAGGGACACGGCGAGACTGCGGGTGAGGAGGCTCTCTGCCTGGCGCCGCATGACGACATAGACAGAAATGCCTGCCGCCACCGTCAACACGGAAAGCAGCAGACCGCCGACGATGCTGATCAGGTTCTGACGAACGTATCGTCGCACCATCACCGGGAAACGGGGGCATCCTCCCTCCCTTTCACAATGCGTTGCATCTGCCTCGGCATGGACAGAGGGTGTCCCTGTGGCGTTATGATCTTTGGGATGAATTGCCATAAAAACGGCAGTCCACTCGGTCTTCAGACCACATTTCCCGATGCCAACATCAGCGTCTCTCTGCCGTTGGTGACTTCGGCAACGTTACACCCTTCGCGGCGCAGCGTGATCGCCAGAACCTCCCGAACCGCGTCCGAGTCCCAACTACGAGCAA
>JAJYEK010000180.1 GCA_021785795.1 Pseudomonadota bacterium | reverse complement strand
TTTCACGAGGCAGACCGCTTCGTGACGACGGCAAGCTACGATCAGGTGCGTCGTCCCATCTACAAAAAATCGGTGGCGCGCTGGAAAAACTACGAACAGTTCCTCGAACCGCTGCTGACGGCGTTGAGTGACTGATAAAAACAAGGGCAAGAAAACGTCTGTCAGACTCATCATGAGACGCGGACTGGGTAGAGTTATTTCCGCCTGGCGCCGCACATGCCCCCTTGTCTGAACTTTGAGTCTGCGTTGACCATTGGCCACACATGGCAGAAAAGAAGCTGCGGCCTCATCGGCGTATTCCGGCACCATGTGTGCGCACACACATTCGCCCGATTCAAACGGTATGCTGAACCAAGTCCCGGCATGTCGCCTGATCTTGCGCCTCGATCGAATCCCAACCTTTGATCCTCAGTCAACGCCTGCGATTGTCCGAATGGCCGTTCAAACCGGGATTACGGCTGAAGCGCACTCTGACAATCCGTTGCAACGTCCTTGCTTCCAGCACACAGGGTCTACCGCTGCCCTGTGTCCCGGTCTTCCAGTGCATCGATGAGTGGTCCCAAAAACTGCTCATAGTTTTTCCAGCGCGCCACCGATTTTTTGTAGATGGGACGACGCACCTGATCGTGGCTCGCTGTCTTCACCACACGGGCAGTCTCGTGAAAACGCAGGCAGCGGTCGTCCCAGTCGAGCTCGCAGAACTCGACAAGCCGCCGGCTCATCGCTTCCTGGTTGTCCACAAGTTCCTCATACCGAAACTCCATCAGGGGAATGCGCACAACGCTCGTCCAGTGCGCCATTAGCCGCTGGTAAAGCCGATAGTACCGCCCGAGATCCCGCAGGTCGTGGGCGTAGGGGTGAAGTGCATTGAAGTGGCCATTGAACGGTTGAACGTAAATCGACAGGCAGGTGTCGACAGGATCACGTAGGCAGTGGATGATGCGTGCTCCAGGGAAAAGCAGATCTATCAGGCCCAGGTAGAGGAAATTGTGCGGCATCTTGTCGGTGATGCGCACGGCATCACGCGCGAATCGGCCGAGGCGATCAAGGTGGCGCTGTGCAATCGGGTCAATGTTCCTGTCCGTAACAGCATCGAGGCACTGCGGGTAGGGGTTAGAGCCACCCAGATCGGCCTGAAGCCGACTTGCGATGTTGGTGATATCGGGCAGCTCCCCGGCGCCGTACACCAGCGGATGGCTTGCGAGAATCTGCTCCGTCAGGCTCGTACCTGAACGCGGCATGCCGACGATGAACACCGGCAGTTTCGAACGATTGGATGCGCGCGGCCTGCGGCGGATGCGCTCCGGACTGAAGACCCCGATCAACATGTCGAAGTCCCTTTGGTGCTGCTTTTCGTCGAATTTTCTGGAGTCGAGAGAGTTTGCGCGCTGGTAGTGCCCGAACGCCCGGGGATAATCCTGCAACTCGTCGTACAGCTTGCCGAGCGCGAAATGCCCGTCGACCCGCTGTTGCCCATCCCTCGGCTGTTGCAACATGCCTTCCAGCAGCGCCACCGCCTGCGTGCGACAATCGAAACGTCCCGCCAGAGCGGCGTAACTCAGCGCCACATAGATATTTTCCGTCCCGGCATCCACCAGTGGCTTGAGCAACGCATAACTGGCTTCGAAATCCCCTTTGCGTTCCAGAAGCATCGCCAAGCCTGCCGCAGCCAGCGGAAAATCCGGCTTGAGGTGCAATGCGCGGCGGTAACTTGCATCCGCTTCGTCATAGCGGCCCATATCGGTCAATGCCATTGCCAGACTCAGATGAATCCCCGGGGCATCTGGTTTATAGCACAGGGCCTGCCGGAAGCATTCAGCTCCCTGTTCGGCACTCTTGGGGCTAGGGTCCGCATCCAGCAAAGCATTGCCTAGTTCATAGTGCGCATCTGCGTAGTCAGGTTTCAGTTCAATGGCGTGACGATAATGGGATATCGCCTCGTCCCAACGGCGCAGCGACACGAGAAGAACGCCGAAATCCCTATGGATCTGCGCCTCATCGGGCCTGAGCCGCACGAGATTCCTGTAACAGTGCACAGCCTCCTCCCGTTTTCCGGCCGAAACCAGGACGGCACCCAGGCCTCCATAAGCCTCGGGATAATCGGGCCTCTGGCGTATGGCTTGCTGGAAGCAGACCTGCGCCTCGGCAAGATTACCGAGTGTCTGGTTGCACAGGCCCAGGTTGAAATGGGCTTCGGCGTACAGCGGGCGCAGCGCCGTTGCCTGACGGAAACTCTCCGACGCCTGGACATGCTTGCCATCGTCCATGAAAAGCAGGCCGAGCGTATTGTGCGCCTCGGCCAGACCGGGTTGCAGCGTCAGGGCACGCTGGCAATGCGGTATCGCCTCCTCGGACCTGCCCAGCTCGCGCAATGCGAGTGCCAGGTTGGCAAGCGCCGGCGCCGCATCGGGCTGGTCCTCGAGCAACTTGTCGTAGGTCTCAACGGCTTCTTGGTACCGCCCCCGCATCTGCAGCGCCACGCCGAGGTTGTAGCGAGCCGCGGCATTACCAGGATCAAGGACTATAACCTGCCCGCAACATCGGATCACCTCGTCCATGACGCCAAGTCGGGCATGGATCCCAGCGAGCAGGAACCAGACTTCGGGGTCGCTCCGGTCGCTCTCACAAAGCGCCAACCCCAGCTCCCTTGCCTCGTTCAACCGGTCACCCTGCAAAAGGGCAAGTATTTGCTGCTTGTCGGCCATGCTCAGAAATGCCCTGCTACCCATGAATCATTTTTCGAACCCCGGTGCGCTCTCCATCTTGGGGGAGGCCGGACCGGCTGCGAATTCAGTATGCCTATACTGCCCGATAATATGCTGGAAAATCCATGATGATTGCGATGATGGAGCCGATCCAACTATCCTAGCACGCAACAAATATCGGGACGGACTGCCCGCACGTCCGCACGATAGATCTGGAACACAAATCCTTCCTCACCCGCCTCGGTCGGAACAGCGCCCGCAAAACTATGAACCATCGGACTCAGCTACTGAAGAACCAAGCTCTTGCCCACCTGCGGAGCAACCACTTGGCCGAGGCCAAGGTCCTGTACAGACAGCTCTGTCAGATCGATCCGCGCGATGCCGACTCCTGGAACCTGCTGAGCGCCGTCCACGGAATGCTGGGCGAATTCGAACATGCCGAGACGTGTTGCCGTCGAGTCATCAGTGTGCTGCCGGACGCCGCGGGCGCCTACAGCAATCTCGGAAATGCGCTCAGGTTCCAGGGAAAACTGGATGAAGCGGAGCGGTGTTATCGAAAGGCGATCGAGCTTATGCCGGTCTATGCCGAGGCCCACAACAACCTGGGTAACCTCCTCAAGCAAAAAGAGAGGATCCAGGAAGCCGAAATCTGCTACCACCAAGCCATTACCTTTGCACCGAACTACGCCGATGCCCATAACAACCTGGGCATCGTGCAGTGGGTTCAGGGGCGGCCGAGCGATGCCATGAAAAGCTACCAGCGGGCGCTCGAACTTGATCCTAACCACAGGGATGCGCTGTACGGCCTGGGTCATATCCTGTTCGAACGACGTGATCTCTCTGCGGCCGGGAAAATCTTTGAGCAACTGGTGAAGGTGTACCCGCAGGATGTCAGAACCTGGGTCGCTCTCGGCGGCCTCCATGCCATGTCCCGGCGGTTCGATAGGGCGATTGCGTGTTGCGAGCAAGCGATCGCCTTGCAACCCGATTATGCGGAAGGATATTTTCGACTGGGCCGCGTCTATCAATCCATGAACCTGCGGGACAAGGCACGGACATCGTATGAACGTGCCCTGGCACTCGACCCCAGAATGGCAAGTGCCCATTATTTTCTTGCGAGCATCGACAATGAAGCCGTGCCTGCCGAGTGGCGCACTGAATACATCAAGAAAACCTTCGACGATTACGCCGAAAGATTCGATGCAACCCTAGTGAAGGATCTCAGGTACCAGGCACCGGAACTTCTTCTTTGCGCCGTCCGGCATGCCCTTGGTGAGGGAAAAAAGAGATCGAGATGCTTGATCTTGGCTGCGGAACCGGTCTATGTGGCATGCCTTTCCGCGACATCGTGAAACGACTGACCGGCGTGGATCTCTCACCCAGGATGATTCGCAAAGCCCGTGAGCGCGGCATTTACGATGAATTGCTCCTCGGGGATCTGCTGACCCCGCTGCAGGGGCGCGACGCTCGGTACGACCTGATTGTCGCCGCGGATGTCTTCATCTACGTCGGTGATCTGTCCGCGATATTCGCAGCGTGCAAGATAGCTCTGCGGCCGGGAGGGCTTTTCGCGTTCTCGACGGAACACGAAGCGGATGCGCCTTCCTACGTGCTGCGGACCTCAGGGCGCTATGCCCATCCCACGGAATATATCCGCACCCAGGCCCACGAGGTGGGGTTAACCGAATTCAGCATCGAGCAGGCGATTATCCGGCAGGAAGAGGGTAACCCGGTCGCAGGCCAAATCTTCGTCTTTCAGCAGTCGGCATGAGCCACACCGACCGACACAGCATGAATTCAGTTTCCGCTGGCAGACTGCAGGAACTCTTCTAGCGACCGGACGGTGCCCCGCTGACCGAAAATCCTGCCGGGCGCCCACTCCATTATCCGCGCCGAAAGCGCATCCCTCAGCGAGTGATCGCTGGCGATCGACACCGCACGCGATACGTAATCCTCATTGCCCCGCGCGATCAGTTCGCCCATGTCCATTTCGCGCAGCATCCCATAAGTCTGACGTCCGCGGCTGAATTCTCCCGGTAACGTCACCACCGGAAGACCGGCGGCGAATGCGTCCAGCGAGGTCCGCCCTCCCGACCAGTGCGGCGTATCGAGCATCACATCGGCAAGCCGGTTCACGCACAGATAGTCGGCATGCCCCATGCGCGGCAGAAAGCGCAGGCTGGCGTCTGCATCAAGCCCATGAGCGGCGAAGCTGCGCCGCAAACGCTGCCTGAAGGAATCATTGACGGGTGGCTTGTAATCTTCGAAGAACAGAATCAGGGCGCGCGGATCACGCGCTGCAATGCCAGTCAGCAGATCGTCGGTATCGACATGGATTTTGAACAGCGACTGCGGGCACAGATACAGCCTGCGGTCTTCCGGCAGACTGAGCTGGGCGCGCGTCGCGTCTCGTGCCAGACTCGGCCGCTCGCAGTACACACCGATACCGTCGAGACGGACCAGTTCTTCGCGGTAGTTCGCCTCGCCGCCAACGGGCTCCATGGCATCGGCGGACAGGAAATAATCGACGTTCGGCAGGCCGGTCGTCACAGGATGTCCCCAAGCCGCGCACTGGACTGGCGCTAGGCGCAGGGCGGCCAGCCACATCTCCTTCGGATACATGCCGATGGCCGGGTAAACCAGAACATCCAGCTGGTCGCTGCGGATGATATTGGCGATGGCGGCGATCGAGCCGGTCACCGGCCGGTATTGGTCGCAACTCGCCGCGAGCCGCTGACTCTCCTCATCGATGATCGGATTGATGTGATAGACGAAGGTCTCGAAACGATCCCGGTCCGCGTGCCTGATCCACCCATTGAAATAATACGAAACCGTGTGATGATGGAAAAAATGCGAAGCGTAGCCGATGCGCAGCCGCCGTCCGCCAGCCGCCCGTCGCGGGATCTCCTGGAAAAACTGCGGTAACGTGGCCCGGGCCATGTCCGTAAAGAAATCCCCGAAGCGCGTTTGCAGGTCCCTGTCGTCCAATCCCTGATAGGCGAGATAGAAGCCGTTGCTCCACTGCAGTTCGTCGATCAGGCCCGGGCGTTCCCTGAACCCTGCGCTGCACGCGAGGATCTCTTCGAGTCCCTCGCGGAAACGTTGGCGGGACTGCCGCAGATGTTCCGCATCCCGATAGACCGGTGGAAGCGACAGATGAAAGCCCAGCATTGCCTTCGGGCTCATCGGATCGGCGGCGACCGCCCGTCCATAATCGGCGATCGCTTCGTCGCAATGCCCCAGGAAATATCTCAGGTTGCCGAGACTGGCATGGGCGGCGGCGCTGGCAGGAGCGATGACTGCCGAACGCTGGTAGGACACCAGCGCCTCCGCGTGCTGCCCGGCCGCCTCCTGCGCCTGACCGAGCTTCAGCCAGACATCAGCAACCTGGGGCAACGCCGCGCACAAGCGGCCGAAGACCTCGATTGCATCGCCAAACCGGCCCAGGTATGCCAGGGTCTCACCCAGGCGGAGGGCCGCCTCGTGAAACCCCGGATCCAGGCCTAGCGCCTGCCGCAGGCAAGACTCGACCTGATCAACATACCCTAGCCGTCCGTTCACAATCCCCAGGTAATACCAGGTCTCGGCGTCGGCAGAGCCGGACTCGCAGAGCTCAGCCAGGAGCCCACGGGCTTCAGGAAGCCGTCCGCCCTGAAACAGCGCCAAAGCCTGCTGCTTCCTAGCTTGAACCATCGGATCGATGCCGGACATGGGCTGAATCAGGAAACCGGAACGTGTCGCACGAACCGGGGCACTGAACTCCGACTGTCCGGCGTGTTGGTGGGCGGCTGCTCGCGACATTGCACCAGCAGCATTTCGGACGCGTCTGCTTTCAAGCTTCCTCCTGATTCCTGGCCGGTTGCCTTGACCCGGTCTCGATACCAGCATCGTGCGTGATTCGTGCCTTACTCGCCAGCGAGAGCGTACCATGGGCAGCCCACATGACTCGGCCATCACACCATAGCGAGTGAGCGGGCCCTTGATCAAGCCCGCACGCCAGCAGCGGCCACCTCGCCGAGCTGCCGTCGCCGTCGATCCCTAAGAGCCGTCCCGCGCAATGAGACCGGAATGCGGCTTGTCGCGTTCGAAACATCGCCCAACAAATCGAGTGCAAAACTTACCGGAAATCAGGCCTGATGACTCTTGACAATGACAATGCTGCTGTTCACCATGCAACAGTCAGTATTACATTTTGATAACAGAAGAGGGACTCGGAGGACGCAGGCAGAGATGTTGGCCGAGGGAAAGCGGAAGAACAATAAAAATTAAAAGGGAAAATGGCAGGGATCTTGAAGTTTCCATCCGTTAAGATTCTTGTGATCCGCATAGAAAACTGGACACGCGAAAACTCCCTCAGGCGAATGCCGGTCTGAATCAGCGCGGCAGGTATTCTCCGAATGTCGTCGATAACCACGTGGGCGGATTGCGATGGAAGTATGGTTGCAATCCGGGTGGAAACGGGGCGTCTGCATTTCCGTCTTGAAGCAGCACACCCTTCTGCCACGGAATCACCGTGGCTCACCTGCGCAGGCACACAGAGCAACCAAAGCAAGAATGAAGACACGTTAAAGGACTTCAAATAACTAAGATACTGGCTCATCGCTAGAGAGGAGAGAAAAATGAAATTGGGTTTCAGAGGACTGCTGCTTGCAGCGGTTGCGATCTGGCTCGTTGTGCCTACAAGGGCCTTCGCAAC
>JAJYEK010000179.1 GCA_021785795.1 Pseudomonadota bacterium | reverse complement strand
CGTTGACTTGCGTGCCGGGTGCCCGCTTCCGGTGCTGGGCGCGGACACCGAGGTGGTTGTCGACCGGGAAATTCTCGGGAAGCCCCGGAACCGGGACCACGCCTGCCGAATGCTGCGACGACTGGCTGGCAGAACCCACCGAGTCTTTACGGCCTTGTGCATCGTGAATCAAGGTGTGGAGCGCAGTGCTATCAGTGAAAGCCGTGTCACCTTTGGCCCCCTCTCCGAGGAGGAGATTGCGCGATACTGGGAGTCTGGCGAACCTGCCGACAAAGCAGGCGCCTATGCGATCCAGGGCAGGGCCTCTGCCTTCATCGCGCGCCTGGAGGGAAGCTATTCGGGTGTCATGGGACTGCCGTTGTACGAACTTGCAATGCTCTTGCGAGAGCTGGGAATGCCGATTCCGTGAGCGAAGAAATACTCATCAACGTAACACCCCAGGAGTCTCGGGTTGCTGTCGTCGAGAACGGTGTGCTTCAGGAAGTGCACATCGAGCGCACACGCAACCGCGGAATCGTCGGCAATGTATACATGGGGAGGGTCTCCCGAATTCTGCCCGGAATGCAGGCTGCATTCATAGATATCGGGCTCGAGCGCGCTGCTTTCCTGCATGTCTCGGACGTGCGCAGTGTCGGTTCCGCGGCCCAGACCCGAATTGCATCGGGCGGATCGAACCAGGATTCCGACCCGGCCGCAATCGGCGACGTACTTCATGACGGGCAGCCAATTGTCGTACAGGTGGTCAAGGATCCGCTCGGCACCAAAGGTGCGCGTGTGACGACACATATTACGCTTCCAGCGCGATATCTAGTGTACATGCCGTACACTAAACACATAGGCATCTCACAGAAGATCGGCGACGACGCGGAGCGCGAACGCCTGCGTGCTGCGGTGAAGTCGGCCATGGACGAAGGTGATGAGGGCGGCTACATCCTGCGGACCGTAGCCGAGGCGGTCAGCGACGAGGAGTTGCGGACCGATATACGCTACTTGCGCCGGGTGTGGCTGGCTATCCAGGATCGCATCAAGGGCGCCGCGCCGTGTAGCCTGTTGCACGAGGATCTCGTGCTCGCGTTACGTGCAATGCGCGACCTGGTGCGTGAAAATGTGGAAAAGGTGCGAATCGACTCGCGCGAGTCCTATCATAAGGCACGCGAATTCGCACGCGAATTCATACCTGAAGTGGAAAACCGCATCGAGTATTACCCGGGCGAGCGGCCGATTTTCGATCTGTATTCCGTCGAGGATGAAATCAAGAAGGCGCTGGAGCGCAAGGTGCCTCTGAAGTCCGGTGGATACCTGATCATTGACCAGACGGAAGCCATGACCACGATCGACGTAAACACCGGAGCCTATGTCGGTCGCAAGAATCTCGAGGAAACGCTATTCAAGACCAACCTGGAGGCGACCCAGACCATCGCCAGGCAGCTGCGGTTGCGCAACCTGGGCGGGATGATCATCATAGATTTCATCGACATGGCCGATAGCGACCATAAGCGCCAGGTGTTGCGGGCACTGGAAAAGGCTCTCGCGCGTGACCGATCGAAGACCTATATGACCGAGATGTCACCGCTCGGGCTGGTCGAGATTACGCGCAAGCGGATCCGCGAAAGCCTTGAGCACGTGCTGTGTGAACCGTGTCCGGTCTGCAAGGGTCGCAGCGTGCTCAAAACGCCACAGACCGTCTGTTATGAAATCTTTCGGGAGATCTTGCGCGAGGCACGTCAGTTCGACGCCGACAAGTATCTCGTTCTGGCCTCACCAACGGTGATCGACCTGCTGCTTGACGAAGAATCGACGAGCTTGGTGCAGTTACAGGAATTCATCGGTAAGTCCGTGACCCTGCAGGTGGAGGCGCACTACAACCAGGAACAGTTCGACGTCGTGCTGTTATAGGACTGTTTCCGCCGAGGATCCGATTCGTCGGTTTCCTGCAATATGGTCAGTGACGCGCCGTGTGTTCAGGTTGCGCGCCGGCTTGGTGCGTTTTCCCGGTGCAGGCGCTCGCCAACGCGGCATCCAGATCCTTGGTGCTCCTCAGAAAATCGACGATGCTTGCTATGATGACATCAAGTTCCCGATGCTGCTGTTGTGTCATAACCCCTCCACCCCGTTTGTTTTAATTTTCATGTCCCGCTGCAGGATATCCGGTGCAGTATCGGAAGATCGCAGTGGCGCCGCCCGGGTGGCTGTCACCAAAAACAGATTTCCCTGCTCTAGCGGGTGTACGCCTATTATACTGTTGGTTAGCGTCCAGTCCATCCACGGGCGGAGCGTCGGCCGCAGCTTGGCGGCTTGCTATCTCCGCGGCAGTTGATACGGCAAAATAGTACGATGCGTCGGATCTTGAGGAAAATAGGGCACCAGCGGGCCCCAGGAAATATGGGCATGAGGCGCCTGGCGACGCTCGATGCGGCGTGGAGGACCTGGCACCGTCCGGTACTGCGAATCTGTCGCTGGACGGCTTATGTTGCAGTGATGCTGCTGGTACTGGGTGCGGCGGCACTGGTTCTCGCTCATTCCTGGCTGCCGACGTTCGCCAGCCGCAAAGACCAGATTGCCAAATTCATCAGCCAGCGTTCGTCGTATCGAGTGCAGATTGATCGATCCGAGGCGTACTGGCATGGGCTGAATCCCGGCCTGCGCGTCTACGGTTTGACCGTCTACCCTCCTGGCAGCCAGGAAGTCGCGGTCAGACTCAAGGAATTACGGATTACGCTGGCCTGGCTGCCGCTGCTTGCCGGGCGAATCCAGATCAACAACCTCATTCTGGTTCATCCGGACCTGTCATTTGAGCGGCTTGCCGACGGCACATTCCGGATCACCGGCCTTGCGGGGGTCGGGAAGAGCATTCCGGGGCAGGGTTCGGGGTTTCTGCCGTGGCTGTTCCAGCAGAACGATGTCTCTGTACAGGACGGCGAGGTCGAATGGATAGACTACAAATCGACCGAGCCACCGCTGCGCTTGGCGCACGTCAATCTGAGTCTCCAGAACAGCGGCAACCGCCATCGGCTGCAGATGAGTGCCACCTTCCCCCGCACCATGTGCCAGGCGTGTTCCTTTCTGGCGGACGTCACCGGCAATCCTTTTACCGGCAAGAATTGGGAAGGTGAGATTGATGTCCAGGCTGAGGGGCTCAATACTTATGTTCTCCCGAAAATCATCCGCAGCAAGCTGCCCGCCGGTTTCGACGGCCGATTCAACGTAAACATCTCCAGCCAGTGGTCGAATGGAGTCGCGGTATCGCTCTACGGTCACGCCGGGGTTGCCGCGCTTAAGCTGGCTTTGTCCGGAATTCCCGCATTTGACGTAAAAACGGCGGCAGCACGCGTGAACTGGACTGCAACCTCCCAGGGTGGAAGTTGGACACTGCAGCTCGACCAACTGCGCCTTGGCTTGGTTTCCTCGCCGTGGTCCGCCGGCGAACTGCGCATTGAGCACAACCCCTATGCAAACCATCTCTTTGTCCAGCACGTCGATGTCGACGACGTCGATGCATTTCTGGAGCGACTGAAAGGAAGCAGCAAATTGCTGACGACTCTGCGGGCGATTCACCCCGGCGGGGCAGTGAACAATCTGAGACTGCGGATTGACAGCAAGAACGGGAATGTGTCCGGCTACGCGGTCGAGGCCGACATGAACGGGCTGCGATTCGATCCGTATGGGGAGTTTCCCGGCGTGCACGGCCTGACGGGTCATGTATCGTTCGGCACTGCGGGTGGTGAATTGGTGCTGGCCAGCCAGGTTACCAAGGTGGCTTTACCTCTCGTTTTCCGGCGCGTGATAGATGTCCAGTCCGCAAGCGGACGCATAAGCTGGCAGCGTGACGACCGTTCGTGGCGCGTGAATGGAAAAGACCTGTATGTGGTAGCGGACGGCGCCACGCTGCAGGGTCATATGGTGCTGCGATTGCCGGACGACAGCAATGTGTCGCCACATCTGGATCTTCAGGCCAGCCTGACCAACGGTAATCTGGCCGACGCAACTCGCTATTATCCGAACTGCCTGTCTGAGGGGTTGCGTGACTGGCTGAGCCAATCAGTCGGGTCGGGCACCGTCTCTTCTGGGCAGGTGGTCATCCAGGGCGCGCTGAGCGATTTTCCGTTTCGCGACGGCAATGGCCGCTTTCAGGTCTCGGCGCACATTAAAAATGGCGTATTCCGTTACCTGGCGGGTTGGCCCAAGATCGTGAACATCGACGCGGATTTGCTGGCCAGCGGCCCCAGCTTGTCTGTGGCGGGCCGCAGCGGCAATATCCGCGGGCTTTCGGTGCGCCGGGTGGCAGTGACCATCAATGACCTGGCCGCTGTTGGCGGGCCTGTGATCCAGGCTGTAGGTCAGGTGACGGGGCCGGTGGATCAGACGCTTTCCGTGCTTTACGCCAGCCAAATCGATCCTCGACCGCGGCTTCTCGTCCCCGGCATGCACGCGAGCGGTCAGGGTGTGCTCAGCCTGGATCTGGCGATTCCGACGCACGACCTGTCGCAGCTGCAAGTGACGGGGGTGTATCAGCTCCGCGACGCGGCCATTCATTTCCCGCTGCCGGGGGTCGGCCTCAAGTCCATCAATGGATCGCTGCAGTTTGATCGGAACGGTCTGAACGGCGGCAGCGTGCGCGGAAATCTGCTCGGGGGCGAGGCATCGCTGGCAGTGAGTACGCGCCGCGGAACCATTCCCGAGGCCCCCATCGTGAACCTGCAGGCGTCCGGTACCATGACTCAGGCCGGCCTGCAGCGGGCGCTCGGAAACGTCCTCGGAAGCCGGCTGAGCGGAGACGTTCCGTGGAATGCCTCGCTGCAACTCTCCAAGCCCGGGGCGCGTTTTGACCTGGCGATGGACCTGAAGGGCGTGGGCGTGCAGCTGCCACAGCCGCTCGACAAGCCGATAGGAGCTGCCGCCAAGCTGACGCTGCAAACGCGTGCCACCGGTGCGGGGCATCAGGTTTTGGATTTACACGTTGCTGACAAGCTTAACGGGCGCTTTGTCCTTGACGCACCGCCCGGCGCTGACTGGAAGCTCACGCGTGCCACTGTCGAGATCGGCGGCGGACCGGCGAGGCTCGTAGCGGCACCGGGTCTGCGCATGAGCATCGATACACCGCAACTGGATGCCGATCGCTGGTGGCATGTCATCCGGGCGCTCGGGCGGAACAGATTTGATTCCGGTTTTGCCAAGATGCTTACGGCCATAGATGTGCGGGTCGGCCGCCTTCACTTTCTCGGGCGATCCTTCGGGGCGTTTCAGATGAGCGCGGCAAGACAGGCGAACGGCTGGCTCGGGACCCTGAACGGTGATGATGTGGCTGGACATCTTGACGTACGGCCGATCCCCGCGGCTTCAATCCCGGCGCTGGTTCCGGAGCCGGCTGCGGCAGTCGACCAGGATATTCTCGGGCCGCCGCCCGCCTTTGGGCGGCCAGCAACGCAGGACGTTTCTGGAGAGAAAAGCCTGCGGAATAATGTGGTCAATCTCGTGTTGCAGCGATTGACGATTCCGCAGAAACCCCCTACGGCCGGCACCGGGCAAACAACAGAGGTGGACCCACGCTTGATGCCGGAGCTGCATTTGCAAGTCCAGAACTTTCAGGACTGGGGCAAGGCTCTTGGCCAGCTGGAGGTGGCCGCGGTTCCGGCAGCGCAGGGTTGGCATATCCAATCTGTCCATATTTTCCAGCACGATCTGGACTTCAGTGCCAGCGGCGACTGGCAGGTCTCGCAGGCGGGTGACCAGTCGACCCACATCAACACGCAGGTTCAAAGCGCCGACCTGGGGCGTGTTCTCGATCGCCTCGGCTATGGGGGAAATCTCGCCCAGGGCCATTTTCAGGCGAGCGGCCAATGGGACTGGGCGGGGGGGCCGGCCAGCTTCAGCGCCGGGCGGCTGAACGGCAGCTGCGCGCTGTCGCTGAAGAACGGGCGTTTACCCAAAATCAGCCCGGGTAGTGCCGGGAGGCTGCTTGGCCTGATCGACACACGCGCGCTGACGCGGTACCTCACACTGGATTTCAGCAACGTCTTCGGCAAAGGCTTTACGTTTGATAGCATAGGAGCCAAGGTAACGGTGCAGAACGGAAATGCCTACACGAAGAGCCTGACCGTGAAAGGCCCCTCTGCCACGATCGACGTCAGCGGCCGGTTGGGTTTGGCGGCGCGCGACATGGATCTGAACATCACGGTTGTGCCGCGATTGGGCGACCAGCTGACGGTGACCGGCATGCTGTTGGGTGGCCCGGTGGTCGGTGCGGCCGTGGCGGTGTTCCGGAACATGCTCAAGGGGCCCCTGGAACAGACCACGGAAACACAGTACGCCGTAACGGGTTCGTGGGACAATCCGAAGGTGATCAAGGGTGGCCCACTTACCCCACTGGATCTGCTGTCGACAAAAAAATAGGTCAACTCGACGCCGTGCTTGTCCCAGCATCATGAAGACGGAATCCAGACTTTTGATCCCAGCCTTGTTGCTGACGATGCTTGCCGCCGTTACGATGCCGGCACGCGCGCTCACTGTAGGTTCCGCGGATACCGCGTTTGCATCCAGCGCCAAACCAGTATCCACGACGGGAGCCGGGCTGCGTGGATGCGTGCATCAGGCGGCAAAGAGTGTGACGCTGAACGCCGTGCAACTGGCGCAGCCGCGCACCGGACAGAGGATAGCGCGTTTGCCCGGACTGGGCAGCCTGGCCGGCAGCTTCGAGGAACGCCGTGGCGAACGACTGGTCATGCGCTATCCGGCGGGCGACAAGGGCACTTTGTGGGCGGAGGAGCTGCGGGCGTGGCTGGTAGCGCTCGGCATTCCGGCGAAACGCATAATGCTTGAACCCGATCCGGCACACGATGACGACTCGGTAACCATTGCAATTCATCGACAGGGAGAACAGGTGCCTTGAGCAAGATCGCCGCCATACAGATGGCTTCGGGACTGCAGGTGAGCGCAAATCTCAACGAAGCGGCACGGCTCATAGCCAACGCCGCTGCGGCCGGCGCGTCCCTAGTCGTGCTGCCGGAAAACTTCGCGATAATGCCAATGAAGGATGCCGATCGTGTGGCTGTGATGGAGACCGACGGCAAGGGCCCGATTCAGGAATTTCTCGCGAACCAGGCTCGCCATCACGGCATATGGCTTGTTGGCGGAACGATCCCCATGCGCGCGACCCATGCCGATCGGGTGCGGGCGGCGTGCCTGTTATTCGATGATCGCGGCACACGGGTCGCACGTTATGACAAGGTGCACCTGTTCGACGTGCACTTGGAGAACGGAGAGCAGTACAATGAATCCGCGGCAATCGAGCCGGGCAGCGACGTGGTGGTCGCGGCGACACCGTTCGGGAAACTCGGACTGGCGGTGTGTTACGATCTGCGGTTCCCGGAACTGTTCCGGCGTCTGCTCGATGCCGGTGCGGAGCTGTTCGCGGTGCCTTCAGCTTTTACGGTTCGCACCGGACGCGCTCACTGGGAAGTGCTGGTTCGCGCGCGCGCCATTGAAAACCTGGCCTACGTCGTTGCAGCCGCCCAGGGCGGCTATCAC
>JAJYEK010000178.1 GCA_021785795.1 Pseudomonadota bacterium | reverse complement strand
TTTCACGAGGCAGACCGCTTCGTGACGACGGCAAGCTACGATCAGGTGCGTCGTCCCATCTACAAAAAATCGGTGGCGCGCTGGAAAAACTACGAACAGTTCCTCGAACCGCTGCTGACGGCGTTGAAGGGCTAGGATGACTGACCCTCTGCAACGCGTCTTCGAGCTGGTTCATGGCAGCCGCTGGCACGATGCCCGGACCTTGGCCGAACAGTTAATTCTCCGGGAACCGCGTAATGCCCAGGCGTGGTTTGTGCTCGGAGCCATTCACGGCCGGTTGGGCACATTCGAAGACGCGGAAAGCTGTTGTCGACGCGTGATCGAACTGGAACCCGGCATGCCTGCGGCCTATTACAACCTGGGCGTTGCCCTGTTGAGGCAAGGCAAGTCCCAAGAGGCGGCATCGCAGTTTTCCAGGGCTGTGGAGCTGAATCCGACGTTTGCCGAGGCGTTTCATGATCTAGGAAATGCCCAGCAGGTGCAGGGATTGCTGGATGCGGCGGTGGAGAGCTACCGGAAGGCGATCATGCTCGACCCATCCCTGACCGAGGCCCATCACAACCTGGGACGTGTTCTCCAGCAACGACACGAGCTCGATGCCGCGATAGAGAGTTACCGCGCGGCCGTGCGCGCCCAGCCAACGAATGCCATGATGCATTTCAGTCTCGGCGAAGCTCTTTGGGAACGGGGATCCATCGAAGCCGCTGTGCAATCCTACCGGGAGGCGATTCGCAACAAGCCAGATTTTGTGGAGGCGCATCAGAATCTAGCGGCGGCATTGCAGTTGTTGTGCCGTTTTGAGGAGTCTATCGTAAGCTATCGGAGGGTCTTGGGACTGAAGCCGGATTATGTGGAGGCACACGTCAATCTGGGCCTGACCTTGTGGCAAGCAGGCCGGCCTGAGGAAGCGGCCGAAAGCTGCGTCAAGGCCATTGCGCTGCGGCCCGGACTCGCGCCCGCACACAATGTCATGGCGCTGGTGTTGTGGGAGACGGGGCGCCTGGAGGAAGCCGCGGAGCATTGCCGAGCGGCAATCGCCGGCGATCCGTCCTTTGCCGAGGCGCACAACACGCTTGCGACGGTCCTGAAAGACCAAGGTCGTCTGGACGAAGCTGTTGCTCATTGCCTTGAGGCGTTGGCGCTTGAGCCCTCCTTCGCGCGTGCTCACTCTAATCTGCTGTTCACTCTGAACTACCTCGACCGCCTGGACGGGCCCGCGCTACTGGCAGAGCACTTGAATTGGGCGGAGCGGCACGTTGCGGGCGTAGCGGGACCTTTGCGCGCACATCGGAATGAACCCGACCCCGGCCGACGTCTGCGGGTCGGGTATCTGTCGCCGGATTTCTATCAGCATTCCGTTGCGTTCTTCATCGAACCGATACTGGCGGCGCATGACCGCCGGCAGGTAGAAGTCTATGGCTATGCGAGCGTCATGCGCCGTGATGCGCTGACTGCACGGCTGCGGGGCATGGTCGACCACTGGCGCGATATCACTCCGTTTACGGACACCCAGATCGCCAAGCTCATTGAGGAGGACGGCATCGACATACTCGTAGATCTGGCGGGCCACACCGCGGGCAATCGCCTGCCCGTGTTCGCGCGGCGACCGGCACCGGTGCAGGTCACCTATCTGGGGTATCTGAACACGACCGGCATGGCGGCGATGGATTACCGGCTCACCGATGAGTGGTCCGACCCCGCCGGGGAGAGCGACGATCTGCATACCGAGACGCTAGTACGCCTTCCTGGCGGACTGCTGTGCTTCAGCACCCCACCGGACAGTCCGGCGGTCGAAGAGCCCCCGGCATTGAGTGCCGGATGTGTTACCTTCGGTTGTTTCAACAACAGCACCAAGATTACGCCAGAGGTCATCGCGCTGTGGAGCGAGATCCTCAAGTCCGTACCGGGTTCGCGTCTGTTGCTCAAATCGAAGCAGTTTGCCGATATTGGTACGCAGCGGTATTACCGCGACGGGTTCCAGCGAAACGGCATAGAACCCGCGCGCGTGGACATGGCCGGCAACAGCAAGTGGCGCGACTATCTCGAGAGCTATCAGCGGATTGACATCGCGCTCGATCCCTTTCCCTACGCGGGCGGTACAGTCACCTGTCACGCATTATGGATGGGTGTGCCGGTGATCACGCTGGCCGGACGCATGGGGTTTGCACGTACCGGCGTCAGCATCCTGTCGGCGATCGGGCTGCCGGAACTGGTCGCGGATTCTCGGGAAGCCTATCGGACAAAAGCCGTGGAACTGGCCGGGGATCGGGATCGGTTGCGGCAGCTGCGCGCCGGTCTGCGCCCGCGCATGCAGAAGTCGACGCTGATGGATCACGAGCGCTGTGTGGCGTCGCTTGAAGAGCGGTACCGGTGGATGTGGCGCCGCTGGTGCGAAGGCAGGGACGGCAAGCCAGGGAGCGATACCGCCATTGAGCCAGGCGGCCCCGTCTAAACTGGTTTCTTACCACGGCCTCAGTTCGGCAACTATACCCCCGCGGACCGAACAGCTTATGTTTCAAGATTTGTCGAGATACTTTACAGACACTGATTAGCTTAAGTTATTGATCCATAAATCCAGGCCACATATTAGCAATGCCTGACCTGTAATTTCCCTGAGTATCCGCCATCCCATTCATTGCATAGGGAATATGAATGTTTGGCAATAACATGCTGATCCATGAGTATTTTGTTCTTTAAGAGAATTTAATTCCCTAGTTCACGATTGTCGGTAATCCTTACAATCAGCCCCCTTGTTCGCGCTCTAGATCACCCGAAGTGAATATAAGCTATTGATATATAATGATCTAATGCATCATGGCACGTGGATTGCTTTGAGAGGTAGCGCGGCAAAGGAAACAGGACGTTCCGCCCGCGGAGCAGTACTGGAAGAGAAGTAAAGAGAAAAGTAAATCTCTCGAGTGATTTATTACCGTAAATTTTATTACGTGGAGGAGCAAATGAAGAAAGCAACAATGAAAGCTGCAGTGAAGAAGACCGCACTGTGCCTGGCCATGACGGCAGCCCTGGGCGCTTCGGCGGCGGCTTCGGCCAGCACCATAAATTTCAGCTTCAATGGGTTGTTCACGATGCTGTCGTCGACGGGCGCTGCGTTCGCGAACACAAGCGCCGCCTCCAACTCCTGGAGTGGCAATCGTACCGACATTACCGGCACGATGAGCTTCAACACCACCACCGGATCCGGCACGGGCACGGTTACTCCGTTCGCATTCTTTAACGGGTCCAGTGATGCAGTGGCTCAGTCGATTAATTTCCAGTCCATCGGTAACGGCAACTGCACGAGCACTGGCTGCCAGCCCGGCACCTTGGTGCTCGGCAACATGCTGTTCAACTGGAGCGGCAATAACGGCATCCCGGTCTCGATCGTTCTGGATGCGAGCGGCCTCTTCACTGCAATGAATACGCCCGGATTCGGCGTCGGTACGACCATCAATCAGAGCTCCGCAGGCGATGTGTTGCCCGCCAGCAACTACATGACGACCGGCGCGAAACACCAGTTTACATGGCAAATTGGCGCCGTGCCCATCGCGACCACCACCTGGAACACGACGCTGATTGGAGCGGCCTGTACGGGAACCAACGGTGCGAGCTGCTCGGGGCGCAACCCCAGTGGCGGACTCCCGCTGATTGCCGACACGGCCGTCCCGGCTAACTATACGGTAGCCCAGACAGGCATTGGCGGCAACCCGATGATCGCCGGACCATTCCCCGGTGACAACGCCAACTTCGACATCACCAGCATGACGGTGACGAGCATCACCGGCGTCCAACCGGTGCCGGTACCGGCTGCCGTCTGGCTGCTGGGTTCGGGCCTCCTGGGTCTGGTAGGAGTCGCCAGGCGTAAGCGTTCGGACCAGGTTTGATCTCGCCTTTGGCGGGAGATTGAATCCGTGTTCAGTCAGTAGGCAATGACCATGGCGGGGCGCATTCTGGCCCCGCCATGTTTCTTTATGCGATGTGTCTATGTCCCTTTGGTAAGCGGAGGAGCAAAGGACAGCTAGAACTAACCGCAAGGAGTGGAGACGTCGCCACCAGACGGTCTTGTGGAGCGGGATTCGGGACGGAGGAGAAAAATATGAACAGCGCACGGGGAAGGAACACAAAGCTCTGGTTAGGAATTGCACTGCTCGGCTGCCTCGTGCCATTTTCGGCGGCCTGGGCATCGGCAGTGAATATCAGCAGCATGCTGGTCGACAATGCCTCGTTGACCGTGAGCGTTACCGGTTACGGAAGCTATTCGTTTTCCGGGCCGGTCATACCTCCGGCAGACATTCTCATGGGCGAGTATCAGCCCTCAATCTACACGGCAAACATCACGACGTCCGGAGCAACGGGGACGGCGACGCTCTATTCGGCGGGGGCAATCGGCAATCCCGTACCTCCTCCGCCCAGCGGAACGGTGGATGTCAGTAAAGCCAACCCTGTGTATGTCAATTTCAGCAGTTTCCGTCTGAGCGTGAATATCAACTCGCTGTTGGGTTCCATTTCATTCGATGCGCCGGCCTGGCCCATCACTACCCCGAACAGCAGCAGCACCTTTGATGCGCTCACCAATGCGTATACGCTTGGTTGGAACAACAATTTCAGTGTGACCGCCAACTTCGACGGTGCGCCCCTGCCTCTCAGCGGAAACATCCAGGTGAGTTTGGCTGGCACACTTCAGCCGGTTCCGATCCCGTCCGCATTATGGCTATTCGGCTGCGGTCTGATCGGAATTGCCGCTCTTGCATATCGCGGCAGGTCGGCTCCCGGCAGTCGGCGGGCTGCCTGAGGGCATTGCATTGCCTGTCGGCGCGGTCGTAGCGCTGACGAGGGTTGGGTTTTGGCTGGAGGAGCGACACTGTCGTAACCAGGAAATTGGGAAAGAGAGGAGCGCCGGGGTGACGTTGCCCCGTTTAAGGAGTTGTAACTGCTGGAAGTCAATAAAAAGAAGAAGTGGAGAGGCGGGCGGCATTCGCCGCCCGTAATCTCCCGGCCAGAGCGCAGGCAGGATGGAGTGGCGAACTAAAGGACCGCGGAGCGCACCAGCGATGCAAATGCACCTGGCCGTCTCGGGGCTGTGGATGACCCGGAAGGATAGGGAGCGAAGCTGGCAATAAAAGGAACTCGAAGGCGACTCAGCGGCAGAGACGGGCATCGCGGGTTTTCAACCCGCGGCCGCAACGACTGTGGAGGAGGAGCGTACACCTGACCGTTCGCGGCGGGTGCGGGAAGAGCGAACAACCGATCACGGAGCGAGGGATGCGGGGCATGGGGCAGCAGGCCCATGCCCCGTTTTTTTTCCGCCGTTATCGACCACATCATCACGTGGACCTCGACTTCAGACACACCACCGCCAGCTGCCTTTGACATGGCCGAGCGCCCTGCTATCAGAGCGAGGAAGATCTCGACGTGGCTACAAAGAGCAGTGCACCAGCGAAATTGCGCTCGGACAGGCGACGTCCTGGATTGTCAAAGATTGACATCATATTCCCATCTTTTGAGGCAGGAGGTGCATTTCCATGGCCGCCATGAATGGGTCTCTGCCCGACTCCATGAAGAACTGGGTGGAAGCAGGTTAGGACCGGCCAGTACAGCAATGTCAGCGATTGCGTCGGAGATCTCATCCGGCGTGACCAGGACTCTCATGGCAGGTGTGAAACTCAGATTAAAGTGCTTGTCAGCGGGGAGGCAAGCGGCGAGCCGGGCCGCATGAACGAGGATATTCGGCGACGCGTAAAGGCACGTCACGGCGTGAACATATAAACTTTCCGAAGTCGCGACGGGTGATCTAACGCAGCTTCTTGCTCGGTGCCCCGTCGATTTCGGCGTGCGCCAAACGGAGCCCTGGTACGGTTCGCCGATCCGTCGTCTGGAACTGCTAGCCGGCAACCCGGAGACGGACAATACGGCCGAGGACAGCCGGCCGGGTTACCGTCGCTTTCTCCCGAGCGCTATGTCATCTTCCTCACGATCTGCGTCCAGGATTTCTTTGTCGCGCGCATGCTGCGCCGGCGAATGGACGCGACCCGAAATATCCAGGAGTGACCCGCTGAGGTGGATGCTCCGGGTGTGGCCACGATAGCCGAATCATTGCGCAAGCGCGACGCGGCCCGCCTGTCCCGGCCGCTTTTCGGATGGCCTTTTCCCACGTCCAAGGGGCAGTGACTGCGACCATGTAACTGCACGTGTGTGAGCGTTCAGCCCCTGATAGAGTCGGTTGATCCGGTCGCTATAACGTCTCGATGTCGCGACGCGCGTCTGGTTCGACCACAGGAGGAGCGTCGCGGCGTGAAGACGTACGGGCACAAAGCGGTGGGGCGGCATCGGTGTTTCACGCGCCAAACCATCCTTGTGAACGGTATCTGCTGGTAAAGCGGATCCGCAGGACTTCGCTCTGCTCGGAACCTTCAACGCGAGATAGTGACATGTCCCTTTGAACGCGGTATATAGCACTCATCACCGTCAAGGAGCGACGGCATGTTGAGGAGAATTCCTCGCACAGGATCGCAGGCAGGGATGGCCGGCGCAGACAGCCCCGTTTTCCCCCTTGCAGATCACCCCGTTCGGCGCGCAGTCCCGGCGCAGGCTTCGGTTCGTGTCGCGCCGACCCTGTGTGACTCGCCTTTGCTCCAGATCCTCTCCCGCTCTCTGTCGCCCGGCCCCGGCGCGCATCACGGCCACTGTGGCGATCTTGCGACATCGGAAGTCATGCCATGCCGGACCAGGGACGGACCGGATCGCGGCGGCAAAGCGAAGGAATGCCCGTTCGTGAGCGCGACGGACCATTCGTTCGCGGTGGCGCCGGTGGCCGCCGGCGACAGAGAACTGCAGTAGCGCAAGCCGTACGCACCGGAAAGGGTGCGCACGAGGCAAGGAACTGAGGGAACAGTCCGGCGCACGGCGATCGGTGGACTCAATCCGATTGCCACGGCGCCTCTACCGGAGAAAACCGATGAAACAGCTGCAGTTTGCATCGCTCGCCGTGCTCGGCATCCTGCTGGCCGCCCTCGTCCCTGACGAACGCGTGGTACGGCGCGCCGGTGACCTTGCCGAGCAATTTGGGCTGCGCGGCTACGACCGCGTGCAGCTCGCCGCAGCGGAATCGCTGGCTATCGACCGTCGCCATCCGATTCATTTCGCTTCGTTCGACGGGGCACTCAATGCCGCTACCGAACTTGGTCTGCATATCCTCGGTGCCGATTTACGCCGCTGAGCGTGACGGTACCGGCTTCTACGCGCGACTACACGCCAGAGGGAGGGCAACGAACACCGGCACGGGAGCATCGTTGCGAGTCGGCGGTTCGCCGGGACCCCATGTTGCAACGGCATGGGTTGTATCAAGGCGCGGCCAGCTCGTTGCAGGTACGGGCATGGCTCAGGTCGGTCGAGTTTCCGGGCGAGGGAGCTGGCGCTGTTCCCGGCGGTCAGGCTGCCGGAGTCGAAATACGCCCATGAATTGGGCGGCATGAGAATCAATGGGTTTTGGCGCTGAGCCCTATCCCGAGGGCCTTCGCCACGGCCAGTGTAGTCTCGAG
>JAJYEK010000177.1 GCA_021785795.1 Pseudomonadota bacterium | reverse complement strand
CGTCGACGCCGTGGCGGACGGACCAGGCATGGACAAGGCCTTGTCCCGCCGCCTCTATGACATCCTGATCATGGATGTCATGCTGCCGGGCGAGGACGGCCTGAGCCTGTGCCGGCGGCTGCGCGCGGAGGGACGCACCTTGCCCATACTGATGCTCACCGCCCGGGGCGACGAGGCCGACCGCATAACCGGACTCGAACTGGGCGCCGACGACTATCTGGGCAAGCCTTTCAATCCACGGGAACTCGTCGCGCGCGTCAACGCCATCCTGCGCCGCCAGGGCAATGCCCCGGCCAGCCAGATCACGTTTGGTCCTTTCCTTCTGGATATTCAGGCGCGGCGGCTCACCGTAGACGGCAAGCAGATCGACATCACCACCGCCGACTTCGAACTTTTGCGGGTCTTTGCCACACATCCGCACCAACCGCTGTCACGGGACACCCTCATGCAACTTGCGCGCGGCCGCGATTATTTACCCTTCGACCGATCCATCGATGTGCGTATCTCCCGGCTGCGCCGCGTGCTTGAGCGCGATCCGACCCATCCGCAATGGATCCAGACCCTGTGGGGGTCCGGGTACGTTTTCACGCCGCCGCCGGAGTGACACCATGTGGCCACGCACGCTTTTTGGCCGAACCGCGCTTATCATCGCGGTGGCTCTTCTCATCGCCCAGTCGACATTCATCTGGCTGGTGCACCTGTCCTTCAGTCCGCTGCGCACACTCCAGCTCGCATCGCTCCTCGAAAACACCGCGGCCGTGACATCAACGGCCCTCAACACGCTGTCTTCGGCAAAGAGACCAGCGTTCCTGCGCAATCTGCAGGCCCATGGTCTGCGCTTAACGATCCACAAACCCCCAGACCGCGGCGCAACCGCCGCGTTTTTCGGGCCAATCGTGCGCACCCTGAAACGGCACGGTTACCCGGCCATGGCCACGCCAACCCGCACGGGCGTGCGGTTTGGTATCCGCCTCGATGACCACCACTGGCTGACGCAGGTCGTGCCGGGCAGGCCGCCGGTGCTGCCGTGGCCGCGCCTGGGCTTTCTGGCCATGGGATTGCTCGTCACCGGTGTTGGTGCGCTTTTGCTGGTACGGCGCGTGAATCGCCCGCTTGCGGCCCTGGCGGCAGCGGCGGCCTGCTTTGGCGAAGGACGCGATCCACCGCCGCTGCCGCTCGATGGCCCGACCGAGATCGCGCGCGTCTGCAGCGCCTTCAACCGCATGACCGCCGATGCCCGCCAGCACGAACGCGACCGCGCCTTGCTGCTCGCCGGCGTCTCTCATGATCTGCGCACGCCCCTTGCGCGGTTGCGCCTGGCGGTCGAACTCCTCGGTCCCGACCGGGGATTGCGCGAGGGAATGATCCAGGATATCGAGGAGATGGATGGCATTCTGGCCGAATTTCTGGCCTATGTGCGCCACGGTGTCGAAGAGCATGTCGTCACGGGCAATCTGAATGATCTTGTCGAAGAAGTCGTTGCGCGATACGCCAGACAAGGTATCGGTATCCGCTTCATCCCCTCAGTCCTGCCAGCCTTCCCTTACCGGCCCCGCGCGACCACGCGCCTCGTCACGAACCTCGTCGACAATGCCTGTCGCCATGCCGGCGGCCAGGACATCGTCGTCACGACAGGGCACGACACGATCTCGGCAGAGATTACCATCGCTGACCGGGGGCCTGGCTTGACCCCAGCCGAGCGCTCCCGGTTGACGGACGGGGCAATCCCGGGAGAACCACATCGCCGCGGCCTGGGGCTCATCATCGCCCAGCGCATCGCCGAGACCCAAGGCGGCAGGCTGATCCTGGAAAAACGCAGGGGCGGCGGGCTTCTCGCCCGTGTACAGCTCCCGCTCGTTCCGCCCTTAGTCGAAGGCGCAACCGGTGCGCAGGCCCATGGCCTTCAGGATCTTGGCCAGGGGACAAAGTCCCGTAAATGACGACTGCAGCAAATTGGCGCCGACGAAAGCGGTCAGCCACAACCATTGCGGCGATTCAAAATGCGCAAGCGCAACACTGGCAAGCACCACGGTCCCGGCAAAACCCATGACGGCGCGATCAACGGATATCATGAAAGACCCCCTGTATAAAGGCATAATCTGATTCTAAACAGAATATCAGCAGTCCCTTATATTGTCTATCTTCGGGGGTGCTGCCATGTGGTGGATTCGGCGGCAGCGGGGCAGGCATAGGCGCGCACGCGCGCCTCCCGCGCTCCTTTCAACATATGTCCCGAGCCTTTGGTTCTCCCCGTTCGTCACAAGCGGCCCCCTCAATCACCCTTGTCACGATTAAAGTAAATCGCCGTATATCTTAATAGCAGGTAGGGCTGATTCAAAGCTGCCGGTATGACGCTGCGCCCCCAGGCGCAGGCGGTTGGGAGCACCACAGGGCAAGGATATGGTCCGGCTCGATATCTTCGAGCCCTCAGCCAACGTAATCCGCGCAGCGCCACAAGGCGCAAAGCCACGGAGGTTGGCGCATACGGCACGATTCGAACGTGTGGCCTCCACCTTCGGAGGGTGGCGCTCTATCCAGCTGAGCTGCGGGTGCATCTCAAGTTCGCCTGGCCCGACCGACCTATGAGGGTCACGGGTTCGGCCTTCACAAACCAGTCCTATATCGCGGCCATCGAGCGACTGCGCCCCGCTATCCGTTGTTCCGCCGTTCTCCGAAAACTGCTTACGCCGTGCTTACGCGAAAATGTCTCGGGGTTTGGCTGCGCCTGCATGATTACTCAACCTACTGTTTTCACGAACATTTCTTCAGTTACTCAGGCACGAAATACCCTTGACATCAGCCTTCAGGGGCGCCCACAAAATGGCCAGTTGCCCTGCGTTTCCGCGATGCGTACCCGGTCCCCTGACACGGCGATTTTGGTCCGGTCGAACCGGCAGCCCCGTCGGTCCGCCTCGTCAGCAATTCCCGCACGGTAGCCGCCGATTGCAACCAGCGGATCGGCCTGCTGCCCAAGACCGCAGAAGCTTTACGGATGCTGCCGGTAGCCACGCGTCTGCCCACGCAGCACAGCCTGGGCGAGATGACCTTCCCGCCACACGGCGACCAGGCCTGGGACATCCAGATAGCGGGGGGGGTGAACCGTCCACGGGCGCATGGGGTCTTGCCATCCCGCCCTAGGACACCATCTGCAACAAATCCGGCCAGGGATGCGCGGGATCGGCGATGGCAACGAAAGAGGGGTTCAATTGCCGGGGACTTGCGTACTCGAGAGGAATGCGGCCCACCGTCCAGACCACGCCACCGGCTTCTTCGACGATGCATTGGCCGGCTGCCGTGTCCCACGTATGGGTCGGCCCAAGCCGCGGATAGATATCAGCCAGCCCCTCGGCTATGCGTCCAAACTTCCACGCCGAACCGAGCGCGACCCGCGTGATCGGCACGCCGGGGGCGGCAAGCGACGCACAGACCTTCGCCACGGCATCGACACCATGGCGCGCGCTGCCGATCAGCCGCACGGCGCCACCCTCGTAACGCGCCGCGTGAATCGCCCGCTCGCGGCCTCCTTCACTCTTGTAGGCACCTTGTCCGTGACTTGCGTAATAGCATGCGCCCGTCACGGGCACCTGGACGACACCGATCACCGGACGGCCGACCTCTATCAGGGCAATGCTGACCACGAAGGCGCCGGTGCGCGCCACGTATTCTTTCGTGCCATCCAGAGGATCGACAGACCAGTATCGATCACCTGTGATCTCGCCACCCTCTTCCGAGGCGATCGGAATGCCCGGTGTCGCCCGTGACAACACCGCCGTAATCACCGCGTGCGCGGCATGATCGGCCGGAGTGACCGGACTCCCATCCGTCTTCAGCGTCACTGAGCTGTCTTGCTGGTAGCGCTTCAAAATCTCGGCAGCGGCGGCCGTTGCGGCCTCGCGGGCCGCGGCAAGCTCCGATTGATACATGATCATCCCGTATGGTCGCGCCACCTGATGGCTCGCGTCCAACCCTCCTCATCGATAAGACCGCTCACAAATACCAGATATTGGCGGCCCCTGTCACTACCTGATCACCGCGCTCCACTATGCGACAGGCGGTCTGACCCCAAGTCCCCGCTCCTTTCAGCGACCGATCCCGTGTCGTTCACTCCGCACCCGCGATACAGAACCCGTACATTCCGCAGGGACGAAGATCCCTCGCTTCCTGTACACGACCTTATGTCTCGTCCTTGCGGCAAACAACCGGCCGCACGCTGCTATTCTTCGACTCATCCGGCATAATGTCCCACTTTTCTTGTGTCAATGGGACTCTGCAGATATTGACGTTTCCAGTTCCCCGTATCCATTTATAACGCGATCGCCATGCCGCCCATCCATGCAGGCTGTATTTTTGCCACTGATGCTATAGAATGGGTTCCATGGAGCCGCGACATGGATCCCGGTTCGATCGGCGCAGGCCCCGCAATAAAGCGCGCGGTTTGCGCCGACAGTCATTCATCAATCAAAAGGTACATATAAAACTATCATGAAAATCACTGCAGCGACCCGCGCACTTACCGCACTAGCCCAGGAAACCCGCCTCGGCATTGTCCGGCTTCTCGTAAAGGTCGGACCAGACGGACTCGTGGCCGGACAGATCGCCCAGCGCCTGAAGCTGGCGCCAGCGACATCTTCATTTCATCTGTCCCAGCTGACGCAGGCAGGACTGATCCAGCCGACCCGTGAAGGGCGCTCGATCCGTTACGCGCCTGTCCTGTCGGCAATCAATGAACTCATGGCGTTTCTTGGTGAAACGCTAAGCGGCGGCCCCACACAGAAGTCAGCAGCGCGCAGCATGGCCAAGAGCGCAACCAAGGCCCCCGTCAAGAAAGCGGCAGCGAAAAAAGCTGCTCCGCGGAAAAAAGCCGTTCGGGGCTAAAGACCCGGCGGGCGGCTCTGCCGCCGCCCGCCTTCTGCGACGCGGTCACGCCCAGACTGGGGTCCAGATGGCCATTTTGATAGTAAACTGATCCGCTGGTTGCGGGTTGATCTGCTCCTGCGCACGGACTGCGCTCCACGCCATTTAAGGACTGTATCCACGGTTCGCCGACGTTGGCTTGCACAGACGCCAAATGTTTTTTCGTAACACTCAGCCGGCCTTGTAGTCACGGGCCTGTCATATCGCTCTCAGGCACGCCGCGCGCACGATATCTAATACCAATACCGACGCACTCCACCCCGTCATGTAACCCGCGTCTGTTTATGTACCCCGATGCCGCCCCTGGCAGCCGCGACCATGGTGTCGCGCCCGGAATGTGAGGCAACAGAACCGCCCGGCGTCCAGCCACGCGTCCGGCGTTCCGGGTTGGGGCTTTTTGCCCACCGGTAGAGCGCGCCCTGCGGCCAGGATAATGATGTCCAGACCGGCGAGTTGCCGATGCCGCTTTGCCGGTGCTCGTCGTGACACCCGCGCACGAAGGGCACCACTTTCTGGCGTGCCGTATCGGGATTCTGGAAGCCGCCAGCCGAAATTCCGGCCGGTATCTGGTCCTGCTGATTGACACTACCTTCGTGAAATCGCTGTTTTGGGTCGCAATGGCTTGCGAGGCCTGCGGCGACCGTCTCAAGCGAGGCGCAGGAAGGGCACCGGTCGATGCCCTGGTGCTGACGATCCGTACGCCGATCGCGTCGTGTCAAAGGCCGCCCTCATTGCCTCCGGCCTGCGCGAGATCCAAGGCCTTTAGACCCGTGACTTAGGGTCCTTCGTCCCCTGGAATGACGGCTTTACACAAGCCAAAAGGGCGCGGGTAATTCGTGTCTTCCCGAACATCGGGCGAGCCCCGCACCTTGCAGGCGCCCTATCGGCTGAACACAATGAGCTATGGGCCCAAGGGCTACTATGCCGACGAAGATGAATTTCACAAGTGGCGGACAGGCCGACCACCCACGCACACCAAACGCCCTATGGTGGCGCTGAGCCGGAAAAGCAAGGTCACTACCGGATCGACTTTACGGCAAAAATTGGCCTTGACCCTGAATTTCGTCACCACCTCGCCGATCATTTCCAGGTTGCGCATCACATCATTCTGAACACGATCGCAAGCCAGGAAACGCCTCACCCGTATCGGCCATGGAGCGCTGCATTTTGCCGATGGCTTCCTGAATGTGTTCCCGACAACCTCACGCCATTCCTTGCTCACAAAGGCCCGGCCTCTGAAGCCCCTGATCGCGCAATGGCAACGGCAGATCGAGCGCAGTCAAAACATCCGCTGAGAGGCCCGGCTTTTTCTCGATGGTGTTCTTCAGACACACCATGCCAAGCACAGTCGTATGACAGAGACCAGCGCCGAGGTGCCTTCCTGGTCCGGCGTAGACGGTGCAGCATCACGTCTGCTCGATATAGTCACCCGGGTTGCGCGCGCGCAGGGAGCGGCCTTGTGCATCGACTACGGTATTGGCAAGGACGCCAATACCTGGTATCTCGATGCGCACAAGATCACCGGCTGTCAGATAGCACGGCGGATCGGCGCTCATGCCCACACCGCTTGGCGTGCCTGTGGCGATAATATCCCCCGCCTCCAGGGTGGTCACGGTCGACAGGATGCTGATCAGCGTGGCAACATCGAAAATCATGTCGCTCGTCCCGCTCTCCTGACGCAATTGACCATTGACCCATGTGCGGATGGTGAGCGCCTGCGGATCGGCGATCTCCTCACGCCCGACAACCGCGGGGCCCATGGGTGCAAACCCATCGGCCACCTTGCCCGCGAGCCACTGACTGGTCCGGAACTGCCAGTCACGGGCACTTACGTCATTGATGACGGTGTAGCCGAAGACGGCATCAAGCGCCTCCTTCGCCGCCACGTCCCGCACCGTGCGGCCCATGATCACCCCAAGCTCCCCTTCGTAGTCGAGCGCAAGACAGCCCCGTGGCCGCACGATCGGATCCTCCGGTCCGTTTATGCAATTGTTCCATTTGGCAAAAAATGGCGGAGACACCGGCTCGCGCTGACCGATCTCGCGTGCGTGCGCGCGGTAATTGAGTCCCACGCCGATGAAGCGCCCAGGATCATGGAGCGGTGCATGCAGACGCACGGCATCCATGGGTCTGTCGGGCGTCTGTGCGTGCGCAGGAAGCCACGCACCAAATGCACTGCCCGGCCCCGACCGGATCCACTGCACAAGGCTGCCCGTGACGCAAAGTGCGGCAAGCCCCTCCTCCTCCAGACCGCCTGCCGCACAATAACGGGCGTAGGCGCGACCGAGATCAATGACGCCCCCTGCGCACAGAGCGCCCAGCCGCGGCCTGTCTGACGCATCGCCCTTGACCGTATAACGTACCCACCGCATGTCTATCCTCCCTCTGGAATGGGCGTCCAGAAGCCTTTGCGCCCCGCTCGTATCACTGGCGCGAATAGGCGCCATAACGCCGTCGAATATCTGAGCCGCTCTTTATTCCGCTATTAAAACAATTCAATAGCAAATCCCCACCAACGCCTTACACTCCCTGCCATAACTGTCCGCCGGAGAAAGCCGTCGTGTCCAAGGCCCCGCACATCGAAGACCACAGCAAACAGGAAATCAAGTACTCCACATGCTACATGTGTGCCTGCCGCTGCGGCATCAAGGTCACGATCGAGAACAACAGGGTCCGCTTCATCC
>JAJYEK010000176.1 GCA_021785795.1 Pseudomonadota bacterium | reverse complement strand
GAGTCGACCATCGTCCCGCGGTCCTTTTGCCAGTGCGTTTCCGGGCAGTTGCGCCGTTGGCTCCCCGATACAGCCGGGGTCTCTTCCGCAGGGTGTATGTCGTCGGGGCACTATAGCAGCGCCGATGGCAAAACGCCAAGGTCGCAGGACCCGTCGCTTTACGGTCCGCATGCGCGGCAGCCCGGCCCTACGCAGGTGTCCTGATCGGCGACAAAGAGCGCTTTTTGGCCGGTCGTCACAAAACGCGCCCGCCATGAGGAGCATCCGGCCCGGATCGTCCGGCACCCACAGTGGGAAAAACACAAAACCGGGAGGCTGTGCCAGAAGCGACACCGCGAAAGACCCGCGGGCGTCCTGTCATGCCGGGAGGGATGAGCGCACGGCAGCCGGTTCGCGGAAATGGCATTGGCCAGAGCCTTGCCGACCAGATCGTGTACAGACTGGCAGAAGAAAAAACCCCGCCCGGCCGGGGATGGCCGGGAGGGGTCTGGCTTGCTAGGCGGGACTTACCACTTGTAGTTGGCGAGCAGATAGAAGCTGTTCAGATGGGTGCCGCCGTTGTACTGACCGGCGTAGGCAAGCTTTGCGGTCCAGGGACCCTTGCCTCCCACGGTCACACCGGCGCCCGCGTCAAACGTGTCGGCCGGGGCGATGTGGGCGATGGAACTGCCGGTCTGCACACCGATGGTCTGCAGGACAGTGACGTTGCGGTTGCCGGCATAGCCCGTGGCTCCGATCTCCGCCCAGGGCGTGAAGGTGACCCCGGCGGCACGCAGATCATAGCCGCCGCGCAATCCACCCGTGAACAAGCCGAGATTGGTCTGTTCACCCTGGTAGGACATGTCGAGCGCACCCGCTCCGGTCTCGGCAAAGGCACCGGTATTGGTGTGCTGGTAATCCATGCGCGCATAAGG
Organism: Pseudomonadota bacterium; assembly: GCA_021785795.1. The sequence continues at coordinate 6,695 of JAJYEK010000176.1, read as the reverse complement.
AACGAGGAAAGCGCGTCCCATCGGCACAAGGTACTGGGCCTGCGCACCCGCCGCGAGCAGCCAGCCATGGGTGTCACCCTTGGCCGTCACGGGCAAAGGCGCCATGGTGCGGGTCTCGTTCAGACCGATGCGACCACCGCCGACCGAGGCCGAAACGCGCAGATGGCCCATGGTGTCGATGCCATACCCATAGACACTGAAAAGATTGGCGCCCACCTGCTGGTTCGCCGCGTCGGTCTGGGTGTGGATGCCAGAGAAGGCCCCGCCCACGACGAGATTGCGATTGATCTGATTGCCGTAACCGATGACGGCACCCTCATCACGGACCGTGGCGCCGCTTACCTGGCCCGTGGCGCCCACACCCTTGACCCAGGCACCGGTGCGCGTGGCCGTAAAGCGCATGACACCGTTGGCTCCCAGTACACCCTCGGACCCGTCAAGCGTGGCATCCAGGCCGGTGCTGACCGCCTGATTGCTCGCGTAGGCGTTATCGACCGCCGCAGAACCTGTCTGATAGGCCGCCGGCAGGGCTGACACCTTGAGCGAAACGGTGTCGGCACCGTACGTGGCCTGCGCAGCGAAATAGCCGCCGAGCGTCTTTGTCTGCGCGAACGTGCCGGTCAGCCCGCCTGTGGCATCGACGACGGTGTAGGTGTCACCGACCGTATACTGGCCGGTTCCTTCGTTGACGAGCAGATCACCGGCTATGTTGGCGGCGCCATTCACCTGCAGGATGCCAAACCCCGTCGGCGTGCCGCTGACCTCCAGGGTGCCCGAGGCCGCCTGGGTGTAGGTGCCGGTCACATGCAGCGCACCGACCGACAGACTGCCCTCATTGGTGACAGTACCTATCGTCCAGTTGCCGCTCGCCTGCGCGTGCGCCGTGGACGCGACCAGCAGACTGCCGTTTGCGGCCAGGATCGGGGCGGCGGCGGTGAACACCGGGGCGCCCTCGAGAGTAATGGTGCTCGCCGTCGTGGTGGCGTTGATAGTGCCCTGAATGTCGCTGCCTGTCGCAAAGACGAGATCCTGGGCGTTGCCACCAATCAGGATCGCCGTGCCATCGGTGCCAATAATGGTGCCGGCATTCACCAGGGTGGTGGAGGCACCATCCAGATACACACCCGTGCCACCGCTGATCAGCCCAGTGTTCGTGATCGTGCCGATGGTGCCGCGATCGTAGAGACCATCGCTTACGCCAGAAATCGTCCCGGTGTTGCTGAGAAGGCCAATGGAACCGGATTCGTTGTAGATGCCGCCATAAAAGCCCGTGCTCGATATCACGCCGGAATTGATCAGCGTGCCGATGCTGCCGTAGTCGTTATAGAGGCCCCCATAGTAGCCGCCCGCTATCGTGCCACTGTTGACAAACGTGCCGATGGAGCCGGAAGAGTTATCGACCCCGCCATAGTAGCCGCTCACCAGAGACCCCCTGTTGATGAGCAAGCCGATGGTGCCATCGTTGTAAATGGCTCCCTCATAGGAACTCGAAACGACACCCGTATTCACGAGTACGCCGATCGAGCTGGCGTTGTCGATGCCGCAATATGCGCCGCCCGATATCGTGCCGGAGTTGGTGAGTGTGCCGATGGTGCCGTAGCCATTATAGATACCAGTGTCTGGCGAGGAAATCACGCCGCTGTTGGTAAGTGCGCCGATTGAGCCGTAGTTGTCGATGCCGTAGTCCCCGGTGGAGTCGATCAAGCCGGAGTTGGTGAGTGTGCCGATGGTGCCATCGTTGTAAATGGCACTGTAGTAGGAACGGATCGTGCCGGAGTTGGCAAGCGCGCCGATCGAGCCGTAGTTGTCGATGCCGTAGTCATCAGGAGCCGAAATCACACCGCTGTTGGTGAGCGCGCCGATGGTGCCATCGTTGTAAATGGCACTGTAGTGGGAACGGATCGTGCCGGAGTTGGCAAGCGCGCCGATCGAGCCGGCGTTGTCGATGCCGTAGTCCCCGGTGGAGTCGATCAAGCCGGAGTTGGTGAGCGTGCCGATGGTGCTATCGTTGTAAACGGCACTGTAGTAGGAACGGATCGTGCCGGAGTTTGTGAGCGCACCGATCGAGCCGGCGTTGTCGATGCCGTAGCCATCAGTGGAGTCGATCAAGCCGGAGTTGACAAGTGCCCTGATGGTGCCGTCGTTTTCGATGCCGGTGTAATCGGAATGGATCGTGCCGGTGTTGGCGTTGATCAGCGAATCGATCGTGCCACCGGCATTGTAGATGGCGGTGGCACTGCTCGAGAACAGGCCGCCGTTGCTGAGCGTGCCCACACTGATGCTGGAATTGACAATGAGCGCACTGGTCGCACTTGTGAGAGAGACCGCGCCTGTGTTGCTGGAGATGGTGGTGATGGCGGTGGCGGTGATCGGGCTGGCGCTCGCCAAAGCCGGCGCACTCAGGCCGAGACCAACGACGAGCACTGGCAACACCTCGCGGCGCAAGGTACTCTGCAAAAGCGTCAGGCGGGGCACATAGCCCGTGCGCCCGCAGGCAGTTTTGGCCGGCACGCCCGTTGTGCCCGTGCTTTTGGTCAGGGATCGGGCATGCTCGGAGGCCACCTGCAGGCAGCCCAGAGCCCTATTGAAAACTACACGATAAATCCGGTTCATTGCTGTACACCCCCTGTTGATAAATTTTCGAAAGACATTCTTCTTTTTTCAGGACGCCGCTTTTTGTGGCGTCCGGCTGGCGTGGTTTCCCGTCATGTTGTGTAACGCATCTCCAGCCCGCTCCAGGACGCCCGGCCAATCGCCCGGCCTTCCTTGCCGAAAGAGCCGATGCCGCGGATACCAGGGACTGTCGTCCCGATCGAGCATCCAGCGCCATTCGGGTTCAAACGGAACAAGGACCCAGGCCGGCCGCCCCAGGCTCCCGGCCAGATGCGCCGGCGAGGAGTCGGTCGAAATGAGCAGATCCGCCACACTCAGAATCGCTGCGGTGTCTTCGAAGTCCGCGATCTCGGGGCCAAGCCGCGTCAACGCGAGGCCGGCGGGCGCCTCCTCATCGGCGGCCGGCCCCTTCTGCACGGCAACACAATGCACACCTGCCGAAGCGAGCGGAGCGAAGGCGCTAAGCGGCAGGGAGCGGCTTGCATCATTGGGGTGAGTCGGCCGTCCCGCCCAGGCGAGCGCAACCAGCGGACGCGGCAGGTCGTGCAGGCGCGCGCGCCAGCGCTCGATGCGTTCGGGCGCGGCGCGCAGATACGCCGTTTCGCCCGGCAGGTCGGCAAGCTCCAGGCCAAGTGCCGCCGGCAGGCTCATGAGTTCGCAGTGATAATCGAAAGGCGGCGGCAACTGGCCACGGAGGGTGACGGTAAAATCCGGGTAGCTTCTCTGGATCAGCGAAAAAGCCGCCTGATTGACTTCGACGATGACCCGGGCCTGACTGCGCGCACGCGCCGCCCGGATCAGGCGAATGAACTGGAAGGTGTCGCCGAATCCCTGTTCGTCGTGGATCAGCAAGGTTTCGCCAGGAATCGGTGCGCCCTCCCAGCGCGGCCTTTGCACCTTGCGTTCGATGGCGCGTGTATGGGGCAGGCTGTAGCGATAGCGGTACTCCCGCCAGCCACGCGCGAACTCCCCGAGGGTCAGCAGCGTATCGGCCAGATCGTAACGGGCGGGAAGATCGCCGGGAACAGTCTCGACGATCATCTCCTGAATCCGCCGCGCCGCCGCGAAGCGTCCTTGCCGGCGCAAGGCGACGGCAAGCAGTTTCCACAAGAGAATGGGGCCGGTGCCCCCCGCCAGGTATGGCTTTAGCAGGGTTTCCACCGCCTCGGGCCGGCCGGCGGCAAGCAGCGCCTGCCCTTCTGGCAGAATCTCTGTAAGTGGTCGTGTCACGGCTCTCCCTCCAGGCCGAGCGCAGCCAGCAGCGGGCGCAACTGGCCAGCGTGCGCGCGCCACCGTCCGGCCGATGTTTTGTAGAGGGGCGTGCGCACCTGGTTGACGCTCGCCGTGCGCACCACCCGCTCTGTCTTATGGAATTCAAGACACGCCGGATCCCAGTCGAGCCCGAGAAACGCCAGCATGCGTCGCGCCTGCGCCTCGAGATCGTCGACTATGGCCTCGTAGTCGACTTCCAGGAAATGAGTCGATGGCAACACCGCGCGCCAGTGGTCCATGAGACGTTCGTAATCCCGGTAGAAGCGCCCGAGCTCGCGCTGGTCGTAGGAAAAGCGCTGTTCGCCCGCAAAGAGCTTGCTGTAACACGACAGGCACGTATCGATCGCGTTGCGGCGGCAATGGATGATGCGTGCCTGCGGGAGCAGAAGATGGATCAGGCCCGCGTGCAGAAAGTTGGCTGGCATCTTGTCGACGACATGACTGGCACCGTCTGCAAGCACCGTGACCTGGTCGAGATAGGCCCGCCCCCAGTCGCGCAACCGGTCTGCGCAGGCCGCCTGCACGCCGTGCGGATAACCGGGGATGTCGCCGGCAATCCGCTGCACATAGGCCAGTTCGCCTGCGCCGCGAATGGCCGCATGGGAGGCCAGAATCTGCTCGGTGAGCGTGGTGCCCGACCGCGGCATGCCCAGGACGAACACAGGCAGAGTCGATGCGACAGTCAGACTGGGTTGGCGCGCAAAGAGCCCGGCGGGAAACGCATCCTTGATCCCGTCGATGACACGGCTCGTCTCGTCGGCGTCGTAGGTAAACGTAGCCCGCTTCTGGGCGTTGCCGCGATCGAGGTGCCAGAACGCCTGCGTGGAATCACCGGCGTCGAGATAAGCCTTGCCGAGCGCGAAATGCAGCACCATGCGGTCGCCCGGCAGCAGATCCTCGCCGCGATCAAACAAGGCCTGCATGCGTGGGATGAGGGGATCGCCGCTGCGAAACTTCTTCAGGTCGGCCCGGCTGTACCACGCGTGAACCGATTGCGGGAAACGCGCCAGCACGCGCTCGAAAGCCTCTTCCGCCTCCTCCCTCCGGCCCTGCTCCATGAACAGAACGGCACGGGCGACCAGCGCATCCTCGGCCTTGGTGCCGGGGCGGGTGGCGGCCTGCTCGTACGCGGCAAGCGCCTCCTGAGGACGACCAAGGGCCTGCAGGACATAGCCCAGGGCGTATTGCGCTTCGGCGCTGTCTGGCGCGAGGCGGGCTGCGCGTTCCGCGCTGCAAAGCGCGTCGGTCAAACGCTCGAGCTTTGCGAGCACCAGGGCGCGCGCGGCCAATGCCACCGGGTGGTCGGCGCGGACCGCCAGCAGGGCGTCGAGCCACTTCAGCGCCTCGGGGTGGCGCTCGCGCTCCGTTTCCAGCGCGGCCAGATTGACGTAGGCATCGGCAAACTGCGGATCGAGCGCGATGGCGCGCCGGCCAAGGTCAAGGGCCTCTTCGTATTGCCCACGGTCGGCCAGGAGCTTGGCGAGATTGCTGTAGGGCTTGGCGTAGTCGGGCTTGAGCGACAGCGCCTGCCGCCAATGGCGCTCCGCCTGTCTGGTTTCGCCCTGACGCAGACAGGTGTTGCCGAGGTTATTCAGGATTTCCGCGTTTTCCGGCTCTAGCGCAAGAACCTTTTCCAGACACGCGCGACTTTCGGCGTAGCGGCCCATCTCTTGCAGGATGATGCCAAGATTGTTCCATCCTGCAGCCATGTCGGGCGCCTGCGCAACGGCTTTGCGCGCCGCCGCTTCCCCTTCTTCCAGCAGGCCACACTGGCGGCACATTTCAGCGAAATCGCTCCGATAAGATGCGGCCGCCCGGGGAGCCGCACACGCCCGGCGCAGCAAATCCACCGCCGTATCCAGTTGCCCATAGGCGTAGGCGATCAACCCCAGCAGATGCAGGGCATCCGGCTGTCGCGGATGGAGGGCCAAAATACGCTGACACAACGATTCGGCCTGCCGCGCCTGTCCCGCAGTCCAGTGCGCGCGGGCACGCCGCAGCGCGTCCGGGAGTGTCAGCAGGTCCTGGGGCTCGGAAGATCGAGGAGGTGATGTCACGGAACCGGGACCCCCATGGGGGCGGCAGATCGGGCGCAACGAGGCGCACCGGGGTTATGCGGGCCGTGTTTGTCTGCGCGATGCGCGGCAACGCGCATCACAGTATCGTCACCGTACAGGTTTGTCATGCGACACGACGCACAATCGCGCCCCCACTCTCGTCATCGGGCGCCCCAACGCCCTTATTGTTCTTCCAGAACAGGTAAGGCAGGACACGGAGTGCGCGTCCTGTACCAGTCGGACTTTTTTTGTTATCAACGCAAAGGAGCGGTTATTCGATTTAGACTGACTATAATAATTATAGCTCCGACGGACCTTATACTTAGTCTGTTTCTAGATGTCAACGGCAAAGACGGCGAAGCCACGCGCCTCCTTTGACATCGCCAGGACGGACGCGCGGCGCAAAACCCAGCACCAGATGCGGCCTGGGCGCTTTTTTTAAGATTGCGCGACCGCCGTTCGCGTCTGCCGCCCTGACAGTCTCCGGCAAACCTGGCTTACCGGGTGGGCGACAGGGGATGGTGCGCCCGCACCCTCTTCTTTGGCCGGGCCAATCCCTCAGGGGTTGCAAATCCCGCGAGTCCATCTAGGCTTGGAAGAAAATCGCAAGAATTCTCAGGAGGTCCACGTGCTCCGTCGCTGGTTTACTGTTGCCATCTTCATGGCATTGCTTGTTCCTGCATGGGCCGCGGCGTCTCCCGTGTACACGATACTGGCGCCACCCCGCCAGACCCACGCCCAGTCGGAGGCGAC
>JAJYEK010000175.1 GCA_021785795.1 Pseudomonadota bacterium | reverse complement strand
GATCTCTGATCACGGATCGGACAAGCCCGGTGCTGCACCTGGCTGAAGGAATCGAGACCACCCTTGCCGTTCGCCGGATCGTTTCCGGGGCAGCTCCGCGTGGATCCTTCTGGGCGGCAGGGAATGCTGGGCTGTTGGAGGCCTTGACCTTGCCCAGTTGGGTGACGGAGGTGCATGTCTGGGCCGATCTGGATACAACCAGCAATCGTGGTGCCCAGGCGGCCAAGAAGTGCGTCAAGCGCTGGCACCGTCAGGCGGAAGTGATAGTTCACATGGCACCCGCCGCTGCGGATGGCTCAGGCTGCAGCCAGGATTGGCTGGATACCCTGAACGCCCGGGGAGCGGCCAATTTGCAGGCGGCCTATGCCCGATGGCTGGAAGCCCGCACGCAAATCAAAAATTAAACCCCAGGCCGTGAGGCTTGGGGTTCTTTTTATCGAAAATGGCGATAATTCTGTATTATCGCCATTTTCTTTTCGATGTGAACCCGGTTGTCGGACGAGGTAATCCATTGTTAGCCCGGCGGCACTATTTAGTACAGCGCCGCTACATGGGTGTTGGCTGGAGCCGGCTGTTGCCGCCACAGTGGCAGCTTGCACAGCAGCTTTCGCTCGTGCTCCCCGGTGGGCGAGTACACAGTGCACAGGCCGCCTAGTCGTTGTCTGTAGAACCGGCGGAAGTCGAACCGGTAGCGATACCCGCGCACAAAATAAAAACTCCGACCCGGTGAAGGGTCGGAGTTGAATTAGCAGACTATTCTCGGTTAGGAGAACCGCCGTCTGCCAGGGCGGTCCCCACAGTTCGTAGAGGCTTATACTGCCTCTACGAACTCCTCTAGCCACCGGTTGGTGCGCCTGATCAACTCGCATCCACAGCCAGCCTCGGCGGCCGCCACAGTATCCTGTGGCGGTGCGCCGATTTCCATCGTGCGACAGTACATCGAACAGCAGCAGACACCCCACTGAAACTCAAGGACGGCTACGCCGTCCGCGCTATCCTTCCCCGCCCTGAACGGCGGGGCTTGTCGCGCACCGGGTCAACGACTCATGCGTACTATTATACAGGGTTGCGGCCGGTTGTCAATAGACTGCGTGGTTCAGTATAGCAAAAGCGTTTGGTGCTGAAAAGCTCCAAGCAGTTTAACCGCCAGCAGGTTCCCGGAACATGATTCGCTCGGCGTGCTCCCCTTTTTTTCCAATGTTGAACGAGGAGGTCGGGCGATGGTAGCCCATCACGCGAGTCCATACCTCGCACCGCTGCCGCTCTTCTGGCTTCAGCGTGCTGGCTGGTTCTTGGACGGCAGGGGCGGGCAGGTTCGGCATGATGTTCCTTCGGTCTCGGTTAGGCGGGTGCGCTATTTAATATAGCGCGGGCCCACGCGCGCGCCCAAGCAAGGCAGCAACCTTTTCCAGGTGCCAGTCGGCCTTGAGTCCATACTTTGACTCGTACGCTCTGCCGAGGCCCTGGTCTACCGCTGCCCCGGTAGGAAGCCCGCTGTGCCTCAGCCCTAGCTTGTCCAGCATTTTCCCGACGTTTACCGCGGAAACCACCGGTTGCAGCAGCAGCCCGATATCGGTAAGCCTGCCATAATCGGACGCATTCCCTTCCCAGGCTCGGCCCAGGACTGGGCTCAGGGCTTCCTGCGTCAGGGCGTCCGCCTCCTGGTTTTCCTCCCGCGGAATCCATACAAACCGGAGCTTTATCGAGCGGGTCAGCTTACGGACAGCCGAGCAATAACGCTGCAGGACAGGAGCTCTGCAAGCCCAGTCTCCGTTAACCTGGTTAATTACTAACTTGCTATCGCCGTACACCAAGGCTTCTTTGGCGCCGAGCGCTAGCAATCGCTCAACGGCCGCTTCACAGGCTGCGTACTCCGCTTCGTTGTTTGTGCCAAATCCGGTGGCCTCCCCGTATCGGAGCACTTGCCCGTCCGGACTCTTCAGTACGAAACCGATGGAGCACTCACCGGGGTTGGTCGGTGCGGCTGCCCCGTCGAACCACGCCTCCCACGAACCCGGCTCGAAACAAATTGGTGCCGCATGCAGAGCGGCATACCCCGAGCCAACGACACGGCCCGCAATTTCCCGACGAGGGGCAGACACGGCCAGCACGACAGATTCCAGCGGAACCACGGGCACATCCAGGGCCAGGGCTCGGCCGTGGCGGGTCAAGCTATAGCCGATATCAGGCCCGTCCCAACGGATAAACCCTTCGCCAACCAGTAGCTCCAGAAGGCGCGCTCCCAGCCCCCAGCCAACCTGGTTGTCCAGCGCCGGCACAGCCAGCCCCCGCCGAATATCCGTACGCGGAATCCCGGAGGCCGGGTCGAAGAACTCCCGCAGGAATGCGGCCGCCAACCCTGGGTGATCTCTCAGAATCTGCCGGGCACGTTCGTTGTCCCGAGCCCGCAGCCCCTGTTCGGCCTCAGCACCTCGCAGGCCTCGCTGTAATTGTTGCCGGAGTCCCGCGGTCTTTTGCTCAGGCATGCGCGGCCCCATTCACCGCCCTGTCAGCGCTGCCCTCACTCAGCCGGGTACGTAGCTGTCCCAGCACGGCGCCAAACGAATGCTCCAGCAAGTCCTGCCGCAGCCGAACCTCACCATTAGCCATTCGGGTTCGATACTCGTCCAGGAAGAGAACAAGGGCCGAACGAGCGCCGCCTGCAGGCAGTTCTTGCTCGAGAGCAACCAGAGCATCGCCAGACAGCAGCAACTCCGCGACCGGGTCGAAGCTCGTCACGGCGTGCTTGCCAGAGGCGCGCAACGCCGTCAGCACAACGGCAATCGCGCGCCTCGTCGCGTCTTGGTAATAATCTTCGCGGGCGGACGCAGGGGCCGGAAGCAGGGCGAGCAGGCTGGCGGCAATCTGCGCCGGTGAGCCTGCCATCAGGGATTTGGGGCGCATGCAAAGTCCTTTATAAACTGGATGCTAATAGTATAGCTGCGGCAATGCTTCGCACGCACCAGGTAGGCATGGCTGCTCGGCATCACCACAACCGCAGGGGCAGCAGGCGGGAGCCAGCCCATGAATGCATTCGCCTGTCTTGTCGGAGGAGGTTCGCGTCGCTTTGCGGTCTGCAGCCGGAATATAGTCGCAACCGGCAAGCTGGAGGGCCAGGCTTCTGTCCGGGTGTCCTTCCGGAAATACAGCGCCCATCGTGTCGGACAGCGTGTCCGCGTAGACCTCGTAGGACAGTCCGCTGTGGGCCACCGCAGCACGCACCAGTTGGCGGACCTGTTCGGTAGCGGCTGCCTGCCCCTGATCCTCAGGGCTTATTGAGCGTTCGTGCATGATCCGTTCCTGTTCTGTTTGTGCCTATAGTATAGCACAAGCTGCCACGCCAGCCACCTGCAGCCGCCCAACCGCTAGCGCTATATTCAAGTTGTCTCGCTATCATTTATCTCCCGGAGCCGCTATGCCTGAAAGCCTCACCCCTGCTTTGCCCCCTCTACATGCAACCCTGCTGTCCCTGCCTATTCTGCGTCGTTCCGGTGAGGTTCAGCCGTTTGATCCCGACCGTATCCGCATAGCCATCATGAAGGCATACGTTGCCGTGCATGGCCAGGTGGAGGCCACTTCCCGAGAGGCGCACGAGTGGGTGTCCGCGCAGGTAGACGCTGTGCTGTGCGAGTTGGCTGCCAACCCGCTGCAGAGCAGTCCCCTGAGCGTGGAGGTCATCCAGGATGCGGTGGAAGCCGTCCTGATGCACTCGGATGATCCGGAGCTTGCTCGCGCTTATGTGCTGTACCGTGAGAAACGACGGCTGGCTCGTGAACCAGCTGATCCACTGCCTGTGCCGAACGGGTCCCTGAGCACTCTGCGGGCGCTTACAGAGACGGTGTGCGTTGGGTTGTACGCTACTAACCCGGTGGATCTGGCAGAGGCCGCCGCGCGCGACTTATACGAAGGCGCCGACCTGGAAACTTGCCGCCGCGCGCTTATTCTTGCCGCTCGCAGCCGAATTGAGCTGGACCCTGAATACTCGAAAGTTGCCGCTCGCATCTTGCTGCACGGGATGTATGATCAACTGCTTCCGGCTGATGGCGCGGAAACGCTGAAAGCCCGGTACGCCTGCTACTTCACTGCGTATGTCTGCGAGGGTATCTCAGCTGGCCTGCTGGCCCCGGAACTCGCGGACTTCGACCTGGCCCGGTTGGCCAACGAGATTCAGCCGGACCGGGATCTGGCCTTCGACTATCTTGGCCTGCAAACGCTGTACGACCGCTATTTCCTCCATATCAACGAGCAGCGCATCGAATTGCCGCAAGCATTCTTCATGCGCGTGGCAATGGGCCTGGCACTCAACGAGGTTGACCGGGAAGCCCGCACGATCGAGTTTTACCACCTGTTGTCCAGCTTCGATTTCATGAGCTCGACGCCGACGCTGTTCAATTCCGGAACCCGTCACAGCCAGCTGTCGTCGTGCTATCTGACCACGGTATCGGACGACCTCGACGGCATCTATCAGGCGATCAAGGAAAACGCCATGCTGCAGAAGTACGCCGGCGGCCTGGGCAACGACTGGACTCCGGTGCGTGCGCTCGGTTCGCGCATCAAGGGTACCAACGGCAAATCGCAAGGTGTGGTGCCATTCCTCAAGGTAGTGAACGATACCGCCCTGGCGGTCAACCAATGCCTGGCTCCTGATACCTTGCTTCCAACAAGCCGGGGGATCCTGCCGATCAAGGATGTCGCCCGTGGAGACCTGGTTCTGGGTATCGGCGGGGAATACCGGGCGGTTACCGAGTGCATGCAGTACCCGCAAAAACAGACCGATGCCATGTTGGAGATTTCCGTCAGGCACGCTATCGAGCCAATTCGGCTGACCGCAGGGCACCCTGTTTACGCGTTGCGCGGCGTTCTTTTAGGCGAGACATACGACCGAATTCAAGCTAGGCTGGATTCCGGTGCTTTGTCCCTTGGCTGGTGTGATGCAGGGGATCTGGCCGAAGGGGATTTTCTGGCTCAGGTGATACCCCAGGAACTGGTCTCTGTGCCAGGCTTTACGGCGGAGGACGCCTGGTTCTACGGGGTGTTGCTCGGAGACGGCCACTGCTATCAACGCAACGAGCGCAGCTTTGAGTTCGGGATCACCGTTAACCCAGGCTTCAAGGGTGAGGTGCTCGCTCGTGTGCGCAAATATCTGACCGACCGGGCAGTTCATTACTGGGAACACACGCTACATGGGGGTTCCGCCGTGAGCGTGCGCTGGTCAGCCGGTCCCGGGTTGGCCCGTGATCTGGAGTCTGGCCGGTTTGCCCCCGGCGAAAAGCTGGCCTCTATGCCGTTTGATGCCGGTGATTTATACGATGCCTCAGGCTTGAAGCGAATCGCTACCCGATTCAGCCACTTGCCTGAGGCACAGACTGTAGCTCTTATTCAGGGGCTGCTTCAAACGGATGGCTGTTTTTCTGCGAAGGCTGGCTTGTCCTTCACTACGACATCCCGCCCACTGGCAGAGGGGGTACGCTACCAACTACTCCGGTTGGGCATTCCTTGCGGAGGCTCCATCCGGAAACGCAAAACTTCGCACACAGCCCGCCGCAAGAACGGCAGCACAGCCGTATTTCCCGGTGGCACCGAGGCTATTGACCTGCGCATTCCGTCCGACTCCCGCTTGGTATCGGGCACTCAACTTCCGGCGAGCAAGAAACGCTCAGCGTTCCGTCTGGGGAACTGGCTGTTCACCCGAGTCAAGGCGATTCGTCCTTGCGCTTCGGTGCCGGTGGTACATGATCTCAAAGTCGAGGGGGCCGAGAGTTACGGCACCGTCGCGTTCCTGTGTCATAACGGAGGCAAGCGCAAGGGCGCGGTGTGCGCCTACCTGGAGACCTGGCATCTCGACATTGAGGAATTCCTCGATCTGCGCAAGAACACGGGTGATGACCGTCGCCGCACGCATGACATGAATACCGCCAACTGGATTCCTGACCTGTTCATGAAGCGGGTCATGGAAAATGGCGAATGGACGCTGTTCAGCCCGTCGGACGTGCCCGACCTGCACGATCTGTATGGCAAGGCATTCCAGGAAGCCTACGAACGTTACGAGGCGCTGACCGTATCCGGCGTGATCCGCCATTTCCGTCGCCTGCCCGCAGTGCAGTTGTGGCGCAAGATGCTCGGAATGCTGTTCGAGACCGGGCATCCGTGGATCACTTTCAAGGACCCGTGCAATATCCGCAGCCCGCAGCAGCACGTAGGCCAGGTGCATAGCTCGAACCTGTGCTGTATCGCCGCAGATCAACGAGTCGTAACCGACGCGGGGCTGCTAACCGTCGCGGAGCTGTATGCTTCGCAGGTAGCTCCCAAGGTTTCTGGCCGCGGCGGACAGATTTCCCAGGCTTCCCCTATGCTGCTGCCTCGTCCGAACGCGCCTATGCGCCAGATTGTGACGCGAGAAGGCTATACACACAAGGTCACTCCTGATCATCGCGTATGGGTGGTGGGCCGAGGCTGGACTGAGGCACAGCACTTGCAAGCGGGCGACCGGCTGGAGCTGCAGTCGATCGGACAATTCCCGGATACCCCTTCCGACACGGATCTGGCATTGTTGGCCGGACTTCTTGCCGGGGACGGTACTTTTTCTCGCAATACGGTGCGGATTGATCTGTGGCATACCAAGGCCGACTCCGACTTCATTGCTGAGGTGGAGCGGGCCGCCGCGCGATGCATTGAGGGCCGCGCACCGGGTTGCGGCAGGGGTGCCCGGCAGCCAGTAGCCCGCGGATCTCGGCACGCTGCCAAGCATTTCCTGCATTCCGTGGAATTGTGCAGGATATTTGCAGCGCATGGCATCACGGAGGAAACCAAGACCACCGTGCCTGCCTTTGTTTGGCATGGCTCAAGAGAAACCTGTTCCGCTTATTTGCGCGGACTCTACCTCTGTGACGGCTCCGTTCAAGCGAGCGCCGACGGGGTTACCTCTCTCGCGCTGACGTCTATCGACAAGCGGCTGCTGGAGGACGTTCAGCTGCTCTGGCTAAACTTCGGAATCAAGTCCTCTTTGACCCTGATGCGGGGAGCAGGCGAGCATCTGCTCCCTAATGGCCACGGCGGCAGTGCCGCCTACTCTTGCCGGGCGCTGTATCGCTTACTGGTGACATCCACCCAGGGCTGCCGCTTGGCGGAAGAAGTGGTCGGACTCGGCGCCGCGCGGGGCAATGCCCGGTATCTGGGGCATTTGACACGTCCGGGCTATTCTCAAAAAACCGATGCCGAGTTCGTGGAGCTGCTCGAGCTGCCCAACGAGGACGCTTATTGCCTGACGGTGGACTCCGAAGACCATGCCTGGACTGTGAACGGGATCATTACCCACAACACGGAAATCACCCTCAACACCTCGGCAACCGAAATTGCCGTGTGCAATCTGGGGTCGGTCAACCTGTTGCAGCATCTGATGGATGACGGCAAGGGCGGCAAGCAGCTGGACCATGCCAAGCTCGAACGCACCACGCGTGTGGCGATGCGCATGCTGGACAATGTGGTCGATGTCAATTTCTACGCGGTAGGCAAGGCGCGCACCTCCAATCTCAAGCACCGTCCGGTCGGGCTGGGCATCATGGGCTTTCAGGACAGCCTGTATGCGATGCGCATCCCCTATGCTTCGCAGGAAGCCGTGGAATTTGCCGATCGTTCCATGGAGGCGGTGTGTTACTACGCTTACCAGGCATCGACCGAACTGGCGGCCGAG
>JAJYEK010000174.1 GCA_021785795.1 Pseudomonadota bacterium | reverse complement strand
ACGCAACTTCGCCACTTCGCCTGCACCCGTCGGCCGGCCCTTGGGATTGCCGCTCTTGCCTTTTGTGAATTTCGCCATCCTGTTTTTTTCCTGCTATATCAGGCTACGCCGCGAGCGTCGTTGTTAACGTACTGGTTCATCTGGTGAACGATTGTGGGCTTTCACGGCGCCAGACAAGCGGCTGTCAGAAGCGTTCGAGTTCTTCGACGCAGTGCTATCCGGCCCATTTACAGAAGACGCGATCCCGAAAATACGACATCATCCCTGCGTCCCATGCGATGCGGCTGAGCTGCTCTGCAGCAGCTAGGAGCTTCGACGAGCCACCATATCCGCTTGGCCCAGGCCTTGGCCGGCGCCGGCCAGCTTTCCCGATGATTCCAAAGTTCATGAATCGTCTCCTGCGGCGATGCCGCGGTTGAATACCGTTTATGCTCTTTCGGTCACGGATTTCTGACCGGTTGCACACGTGCCGCCGGTATCGACGTTGTGCCCCATCTTCGCCGGTGACCGCTGCGGCGCCCTCGGCATTGGATTACCTGCCACGCGATTCCAGCACCAGGGACAGCCGTCCACGTGCTCCGGTACGCCAGGGAAGATCGGGACGAGCCCGCAGCCTCGACAAACCGTACTCGCCGTGTAGTGCGGTGGCACTTCGCCGCGCTCGCGCATCTTGCGGACCTCGATTGCTCGTGCCAGGGCGTCAAGCATGGCCGGATCATGTTTGGCCTCGAGCCAGTCGGGGCCAGCAGCCTCGCGCAGTTCGTCAGAATCTTGGGTCGGGGTGGCCAGCCATTCGATCAGCTCGGCCTTATGCTCGCGGATCAGCGGGGTGAATTGGTTGACCGCGGCCGCCTCACCGCGAACCTTGATCGTGCCGGAATCGGTCAGAAACAATGCGATGCCCGCTTTGGTGGCCTCGCGGATGATTGTTGCCGGCGTCATACTTCCACCTCATCAATTTTTCCTTCACCCCCCTTTTTATCCGTAACACCGTCACAAGCCTTATGCTGCAAGGGTTTTGGTGTTACGGATTCGTTTTTGTTGCCGTAACGTGACGGGTCATCCGTAACACGCGAAGCCGCGCCAATACTCGGTTGTGACGGTGTTACGCTTGGGAGGGGGGAGGGGGCCAAATATCGCGCAAAAGCTTCCTCGAAGGATTTGAGGTAGTAGCCTTTCTTAGTGTGGCTCCCGAAGCGGATGGTCTGACTGCTGATGTGGTACTCGGACAGTTTCTTTGCCACCTGCCGCGGTGTGATAGGCTTGCCCCGATTGTAGGTGGCCCAAGGTTTCTCATCGTCGGCACATAGCGCCTCGATCAGGTCGTCTACCCTGATGCGTTCTACCCCCTTACCCTCGAATAGCTCCTGAATGTCGGCCAGGAGCTCCGTCCCAATCGTCATGGTCGGGCTGTCGGTGCCCGATAGCTTCAGCGCCGCCTTTCTCGCCAGTTCCGGCCATTCGCCGCCGGCCACGTCGGCAATTGCGAGCAACGGTTCCCAATTGTCTTGCGCTCTGTCGTTGAGACTGTCCGGCAGATCCGGCCGGGCACGGCGGATGGCATCGCGGTTGTCATTGGCAAAGCGGGCCAGCTTCGCGGCAAGCACTTGGAACAGATCGTCCTCGGCGTGGCGCAGGCGGTCGACATGCTCAGTGGGGAGCTTGCGCCGAAGAACCAGTATGATGGCCCGGTCCATGAGGGTATCGGCCAGATGACCGATACCAGCCAGCGCCTTGGCACCCCAAACGCTGAACCTCTGAGGCTTCAGATCCTCGCCCACCACGCGCACCACATAGGCCGAGTCACGGGTATGGCCGGCATTGATTATGCCGCGCAGTTCCTCATTGTCGCGCATGAAGGCATCGCACTCATCCACCAACAGGGTTGGTCGCCACGCATCTATGGCCCGAAACATCGCTGCCGGGCTAATGTTGCTGGCGGTCAAGGGGCGGTGAGACAGGCGCCCCAGGATGAACAACAATTGCGACTTGCCGCACCTTTTCTCGGGTGCCGTTATCGCGGCCAAGGGCGCAATCGACACCGCGTCCATTAACCAGGTCATCGCCACCCACAAGGCCGCCGCGTGCGCCGTCTCCGGATTGCAAACGACGAAGCGGGCGACCGTCGCAGAGATTGCCGTCAGGAGTCTGGCGGGGTCAATGGGATCTGGCCAGGGCTCTACATCCGCCATACACAAGTCATCGTCGCCATCTGTTTTCCGGGCCGTCGCTACCATCTTGTCCAGAGTTCCAGGTCGCACTTCCAGTGCTTTGGCGTTGTCTTTCCTCACCCGGTCATATTCGAGTGGAGACAGGGCCGCTAGGTGCTCAATGGTTTCCTTGTCCGATTTCTGCCCCTTCAGGTCGTCGCCGGCTGTATCTCCTGGGTCAGCATGGTCGGGGGGAGCGGCCCGCTCGATGCACGCACGTACTGCATCGGCCCCAGTATGTCGGTGTAGATCGTTGAGGTCGGTGGCGCCGTCAGGGCGGTCGGAGCCGAAGTCGGGGATGGCCAGTAACCCGCTGACGGCGTGTGCCGCCTCCCGTGCTTTAGTCATTCCGGGGTTGCCATCGGTGCAGAGATCATCGTCGGCGCAGAGGATCAGACGCATCTCGGGAAACTTCTCCCGCAGCGCCTGTGCTACCGGAAGCAGATTCCCGGCACTGAACACCACGGCCACAGGGTGCTGGGTTGCTTCGTAGATGGTCGCGCTGGTTGCAAAGCCTTCGGCGATGCACAAGGCCGCCGCGCCTTGCGTGGTGCCAATGCTGAAATAACAGCCGGCCGTGCGGCCGCCAGTGAGAAAACGCTTCTCGCCATCGGCCGCGATGAATTGCAGGCTGTGCAGTTCCGCGCCATCGCGCATCGGCACGACGAGGGTTTCCTTGTGTAGCCGCAGGCCATGTGCCTTGATCCCCTTGCTGATCAAATAGGGGTGGTCATCCGGTGCGGGCCGCGCCGCTTGCCAGATCGCCGCCGCCTTCTTGGCGGCTTCGTCCTGCCGCGCCTTGCACTCAGCCTCAGCTTGAGCTTGCGCCTCGGCCACATGACGCTTGAAGGCTTCCCGTTCCATCGCGGAAAACGGTTTGTCGCGCTTCGCCTGCCAGTGTTCGGAGAAACCGGAAGACCAATCTCCGAAGCATCCGCCCAGGCCGTCGTCGAACAGCTTGCACCAGGCCGCGGTGTTGCCGTTGCGTTTGCCGACACCGGGGAAGCGGTGAAAATTGCCACGCTCGATCACCTCCGGCGGCTCCAGCCCGGCGGCGCGTATCGCATCGCGGAATTGTGCGGCTGGATCGGTGACTGGAAGATGGTGGGCCGTCGCCGCGGAAATCATGGTTTACTCCCCAAGCTCAGCAGCGCGAGGGTGATCGCCCAAAATGCCTCCCGGAAGTAATTCCGATACTCAAACGCAGATCGTCTTTTGGATTCGACAGCGTATCGAAGAAGCCACAGTCTATTTTCAGGGGTCATCGCGCGCCTCTGAAACGCGGTTCCGCAGCACGCGCAGTTGGCATGTTCAATCGGAAATGGAAGTACGCGGCCTGAGTGGTCACGCTACGTCCTCATGCGCCGCAGTAATGTCGGCCCCTTCGCCATTCAAAATGCGGGCGATTTCGGTGACGGGCCAAAGTAGGCGACTGCCGGGTTTAATCGGACGAATCCCGTAAACTTCCCCATAGAGACAATGAAGTTTCCGAACCGTTTGTGGTGCGCAGACAATCGCGCGTGAAAATTCTGCCGTGTTGAGATGATCACGGCCTCGGGCGATTTCGGCTAATGCTGGGGGAATGATCTGTCGCATCGTCGTTTCCTCCGCGGGCTTTCCGCGTGCTGAATACGATGCACAAGATATGCGGGATGTTGATTTGTGAAAATAGATGCGGCCGTTACCGACCGTTAGCGGCCGTCCACGTCCGTTAGCGTCAGCTGGAGGAGCGTTTGTTTGACCGTTTGATGCGCCGGCGTAGCGCGTCTTTGGTCAAATACTTGATAGTGTCGCCGCTTGCCTGATCCTGATACTTGATGCCCTCATCTTTGTCAGCGGAAAACCCGAGTAGGGGTGCGTTCTCTTTCGGATTGGTTGCCATCTGAACCAGCACAGCAAATACGGAGGAAGTGTCGTTGGGATCTGCTGCCTGCGCCCTGGCCTTGTTGATTATTGCCGTCAGCGCGTTGACACGCACAGGCTTCTGGCCGTTGTTGCCACGCGCGCCCTGTACGGCATGTGGAGTGCGTTGCTCGGATTGTGGCTTGTCCCCGGTCTGCTGCGTTTCGTTCGCATCAGCGCCTTCCTCTCCACCATGAACAAACCTGATGTACTCGTTAGGACTAGAGCCATTGCTCCCGTCGAGCTGTGCCTTGAGCTCCTCGCGTTGTTGACGAAGCACTAGCAGCCGATCATTTCTTAGTATTACATCGTGAGCGGTTGGTGCTGGCGCGCGTTCCAATTCATCGATCTTGCGATTTTTGTCATCAATCTCGCACCACACCTTCCAGCAGCGTTCATGCTCGCTTTCTGTTGCGGGATCGTGCTTACAGTCATGTTGCCCCGAAAAGCTTTGCCGCTGATGGGGCGCAAGCCTATCCCACGGGACCAAATCGAAGGCCGCCGCCACCAGCGGTTTCAGTTCATCCGGCAGGTCATCGAATGGTTTTTCCCAATGGCCTTTGAGATTCGCGTCGAGCGACGGATAGCCATGATTGTTCCTGAAAATTGTCATCGCGCCCCCTTGATGCGGCCGCCCTTGAGAAAGAAGAACCACGCCAGGCGGTCAAGGGAACCGCTTTTCGGGAGCTACCCTAAGGCGTGGTGGGTACAGTTTAACGCAATCGATGGTGTGTTGTCGGCCATTGCGGTGGGTCTCAGTCCTGCCAGAAGCCCTTGAAGCGATCTGGCGCCAACTCGGTATAGCGCACGGTGTGGGCGATGTTGCGATGGCCCAGGTAGTGCTGGATCGCACGCGTATCATGACCATCGTTGGCTAGCTTGAATCCGGCCGCGTGGCGCAGCATGTGCGGGTGGACCGGAAAGCCGATGGCAGCCGTTTCGCCAGCCCGGGCAACCAGCTTACGCACCGTGGACGTGGTCAGCGGGCCGCCGCGCTCGGTAGCGAACACGTAGCTGCCTTCGTCTTCGCGTCTCAGACGCCTGAGCGCCCGGATCTCCGGGCCGCGGAGCGGATGCGTGGAGGGCGATCCGTTTTTCAGCCGATTGACATGCAGCAGCCCCTGGTCAAAGTCGACCTGATCCCAGCGCAGCGCGACAAGCTCTCCGACACGTAAGGCGTGCCGGTAGGCGATCAGGATGAGTGTGGTATCCCGATGACCATGGCGGCCAATGCGGCCGGCAGCAGCCATCAGCCTGTCGACCTCGGCCGGCGTCAGGTGCTCGCGCGCACGCCGTTCCTTGTTCGGTACGCGGCGAGGCGGACCAACTTTCCCATTTTCGGCTGTTGGAATAACTGCGGCGCTTGCGATGAATCGCGCGGATTTCGGTAGGTCGGAAGGACGGACTTTCCCGAAATCGACCACTTTCGGGAAAGACAGATTGTGCAGACTTGAGTGGTTCATGACGATTGCCTCCCTATCGGCGTGGCAATTCGGCCACGTCGCACGCGATCCGGTAACAGGCATGCGTCAATGCAGAACGATACGCGTTGCAGTCTTCAGCTGTGGTAAATGGGGAATTGTCGACGTCAAACTCCAGCGCTTGAATAAGAATCTTGAGGTTAGCGACCTCGGTCTCGAGGTCGTCGATAGAATCGACATTGTTAACGGATTGCTTGTGTGGCATGGGGTGCCTCCGGTTGGGATGGGTGACCGGGTGCTAGTTACCGTCGTCAGACGGCGGGCGTATTCCCTTTCGGTGTTGTATTAGCCGCACACCCGGCCATAGGAGGCAAACTGCAGGCGCAAAAAAACCGCGAGCTTTCGGGTGCGGTGATCCGCTGACGATGGGGTAACTAGCCCCGTGTGATGACGATACACCTTGTGTGCCATGTGTCAAGGGGCGTATCGTGCAGGAAAAAAAGAACAACAAAGAGGGGAGGGGTTATGCCAAAAGAAAAAACAGTCTGCGCGATCCTGTTTCTGCTTTTTCTGGCTGCGTGCGGCGGTGGAGGGGGCGGAGGCAGCGGCTCGAGCAGCGCGTCATCTCAAGGTCCCGTTGCGAGCACGTTGGATTTTCCGGTGGCGGCCACAGTGCTGAGTGTCGCCACCACGTTCTCGTCCCATAGCGTCTCCACTATCGACGCGCAGGGCAATACAGATGTCCTCACCGTCTCCTATACGCCCGGTCCATCCGTCTATGATCCGCTCATCTACAACTCGGCCCTCTCGACGTTTACGCAAACCGATTCCTTAGCCATAAACGGGACGACCACTAGCACCAGTAGCGTAGAAGTGTTTTATTCGACATCTCCGTTCTTGGTTTGGGGCTCCATAAACGGGTCAAGCGGCCAGAACACGATGAGGATCAGTGTTCAGACGCAGCTGCCAACGACTGCCAAGGTAGGAGCTACCGGGGCGATCTATAGCGGCAGCAACTACATCAACAATTCGACGCTGTTCCCCGACACGCAGGCCGCGAACTGGTCGCTGCTCCCCGACACGGTGACGACTGCGTGGCTCTGCCTGAGTACCACTGAGACCCAGGCGCTTTCGTTAACCGGCCCGACGACCGAGGCGGACTGCTTCCGCATTGATCAGACCGGTGCCGTGTCTGGCTTCAAAGTTGAAATGACGGTACCAAGCAATTGCACCGCATACAGCTGCAGTTCCACAACGGTGACCTACCAATAGCGCCGAAAAAGTAATCGAAACGGACACACATGAAAACGATCACCATCATGGCGGACTTTGGCAATGGGCCGTACGCCTGGCTCCGGCTCCGGGACGGCAAGTCCGCGAGCGACGGAGATTGGGTGAGTGGTTTAGGGTGTCCTTTAGGCACTGGGTCCGAGTGCGTTTTTGTTGCCAATCCTGGATGCCGAGAGCCCGTTGTTCGTTGTGCTACTCAATTGTTTTCCGGCATCTTTTTTCCGTTGTTTGGGCGTCGCCATCTGCGGAATGCCCGTTGGCGATATCAGGACGTGAGCACGCGCCAGTCATTGCCCAGCCCTGGTGTTGGAAGGCCATCACGGCGGTCGCGGAGGATCTCCGGGCTTGGCATCGGCTTTCCGGCGATGAGGTAGCCGAGACCGTGCAATGGTCAAAACGGGCGCGAGGTCAGATGAGTTTGGGTCTCAGATTCCAAAATCAGCGTGATAACGCCGCCCGCAGGTAGGCTGCCGCCTCGGCATGGATCCCCGGGACGCGGCTTTCGCGTGGCCCGGCGATATTGAGTGTTCTGATAGAGTGCTGCTGGATCCAGATTCTGACATCACAGGGATCGACAGGCGCTGCCAAATTGACCGTGTAGCAGAGCTTATGGTGCTTGTGCACGACTTCCCCGGTGAACGCACTGCCGCCAGTCAACGCATCCCGGAAGAGAATGAGCGTGCCGTCGGACTCCAGCACGTTGCGGACCGTGCGGGGGCGGTAGCCGTGTGAAGGCAGTTCCTCAAGCGGGTAACGGGCTGGAATTATGCCGTCTTCCGCCTTTCGGCCAGTCGGGCACCAGCCGCCACAGGAGATGCCGAGTTCCATCGCGACATCGAGCGCTGCACGATCCACTCCTGTCTGACCGCCGGAAATCACTTTTTCGATCATGGTGCTCCTGAGTACG
>JAJYEK010000173.1 GCA_021785795.1 Pseudomonadota bacterium | reverse complement strand
CGACAACACCGTCTCCGAATACACGATCGGCACAGGCGGCGTGTTGACGCCCATGGCCACCCCGACGGTGCCGGCCGGGACCAGTCCCGTCGCTGTCACCGTCGATCCCACGGGGCATTATGTGTATGTCACGAATAGCGGCGACAACACCGTCTCCGAATACACGATCGGCAGTAACGGCACGCTAGCAGCGATGGCGGTCCCTGCGGGTGCGGCGGAAAGCTATCCCAGCTCCGTCATCGTCGATCCCACGGGGCGCTATGGGTATGTCACGAATCAGACCAGCAATACCATCTCCGAGTACTCGATCGGCAGCACGGGTCAGCTCGCGGCCCTTGTCGTCCCCGCCCTGGCTACCCAAAGTGGTCCTGACGCAGTCGCCATGACCCAGGGCACTACGCCGGTCACGGTGACCCCGGTCGCGGCGTATGTCGCGAATGAGGGCGATAACGACGTTTCCGAGTATACGATCGGCGCCCACGGCGTCCTGACTGCCATGGCCACTCCGACGGTTGCGGCCGGGAACGGTCCCGAATCCATCGCCGTCGACCCCTCGGGGCGCTACGCCTACGTGGCAAATGACCTCAGCGCCAATGTCTCTGAATACACCATCGGCACGGGCGGCGTGTTGACGCCCATGGCGACCCCGACGGTTGCAGCGGGGAATAATCCCCAATCCATCGCCATCGACCCCTCGGGGCGCTACGTCTATGTGGCAAATTACACTGACGGCACGGTCTCCGAGTACACGATCGGCGCCGGCGGCGTATTGACCGCGATGGCGACCCCGACCGTCGCGGCAGAACTGGAGGCCGACTCCGTTACTGTCGACCCCGCGGGGCGTTACGTCTATGTGACAAACGTGCAGTACACGACGGTCTCCCAGTTTAGGATCGGCACCAACGGCATCCTGACGGCGATGAGCCCGGCGACAATCACGACCGGGCCCGTAAGTTACCAGGATTCCATCGCCGTCGATCCCTCGGGGCGCTACGTCTATGTGGCAGGAGATACCAAGTCAGTCTCCTCGGGCTACGATTCAGTTTTCCAGGGCCTGATCGGAACCAATGGCACCCTGACGGCGATGAATCCGGAGATGGTCGCCGCTGGGAGTGAAGACTACTTTCTTACCGTCGATCCCTCGGGACACTACGTCTATGCCGTGAATTACGGTGACAACACCGTCTCTGAATACACGATCGGCAGCAATGGCGCCCTGGCCGCGATGGCCACCCCGACAGTCGGGTCTGGCAGTGATCCCATGTCCGTCACCACCTGGGCGACGATCCAGTAGTGCCTGGGCGCTCAGGAATCGAAGAGAGATCAGCGACCAGGCTATCTTTACCTGTCGGACGTGATGATCGAAGTGCGCAATGAACAGTTGGAATGACGGGTGACAGGTGACAGGGCAGGGATGCGCCATCGCCCGGGGCGAGTCCACACAGGAACAGTCCCTGTACCGGTTCTGACGTCCGTGGGGGCAAGCGGCTGCTGAGGGGTCTGAGGATTACTGTCGTGGTGCGTGGATGTTCATATTCGGCAAAGTGTTCCTGATTGTGTTGAGGGGGGGCGTGGATCATTCATTTCCGCTTCGCATCCGGGGAATCCGTCAGAGAGCCCGTGTTCTCGGGGCCACCGTGCTTTTGCCGGGCCCCGTGGCGAATGATGTGTCGTACATGTTTGCTACGCCCAATGTCCAGATTCGACGGTAAATACTGCGAGGGCGGCCGCCAGGCGGCCGGGTGAGGAACGATGAGACGATTCAAGCGGAGTTTCCTGGCAAGCGTCCTGGTCCTGGGCGGCGGGTTCGTCCTGGCTGCTGGCGCTCAAGCCTACACCTTCACGACAATTGATGGTCCGGGGGACAGCGGGGGTACGTTTGCCACCGGGATCAACGACAACAGTGCCGTCGTGGGGTACTACGTGAGCACGTCGGGTACCCATGGGTTTCTGGACCAGGACGGCACCTTCACCACCCTCAATGATCCGCTCGCAACTAACTCCACGTTAATTTACGGGATCAACGACAACGGTGCCATCGTGGGAACGTTCAACGACGGCACGGGCAATCACGGGTTCCTGGATCTGAGTGGTACCTTCACCACCCTCAATGATCCGCTTGCGACCGGCGACACGGTAGCTCTGGGGATTAACGGAAACAACGCCATCGTGGGGTATTACGTAGGCGCGGGCTATGCTGTTCATGGATTCCTGTATCAGAACAAAACTTTCACTACGATCGATAACCCGGCAACGCCCGGCGAGACGTACGCCTATGGGATCAACGA
Source organism: Pseudomonadota bacterium (assembly GCA_021785795.1). Next base: position 5,473 of record JAJYEK010000173.1, on the reverse strand, counting down.
CAACGGCGCCATCGTGGGATCTGGATTCCTCTACCAGGGTGGTATTTTCACCACGCTCAGCGAGGGTGCTAGCGGGATCAACGACAGCGGCGCAATGGTGGGATCATTCACCGACAGCACCGGCAGTCATGGATTTCTGAACCAGGGCGGCACCCTCACTGTCGTCAATGATCCATTCGCGACCGGTGGCACGGCGGCCAACGGGCTCAACGGAAACGACGCCATCGTGGGATGGTTCTGGGACGGCACAGGCGCGGGTGTTCATGGGTTCCTCGCCACGCCGGGACTCATCGGTATGCCACCCACAGCACCCGTCCCGGACCCGTCCAGCCTGGGACTGATGGGCTCGGGTCTTGCCCTCCTGGCCTTGCTGCGTCGAAGACGACGGACAAACGTCTGAAGGGGGCCGGGATGGGGCGATGGGTTCAGTCGGGCACGGGATACCGAAGGACTGGGCATTCTTTGGCTGCGTTCCCGCGTGACGCTCAGTACGCGCGGACCTTTGTTCCATTCATTAACCTCGAGGAATCATCCCATGATCCATAGCGCCTCCGCGATGTTGGCCCATCGCCCCGTACCGTCGGTCCGCACAGGACTGTTTGTTCTGATGCTTGCCACAGCGGCCGTGCCAGCCGTAGCGCAGACCCCGTACCGCTCCGAATCCGGCCAGGTCGTGCGCCATTACCATTACCCGCAGCCGCTCAATAAAGTGGCCGAGCACGCCCACAGCAAAGGCGCGCACGGTACTACGGCGGGCATGCGGGCCACGATGCAAAGATTCAAAGGCAACAAAGAAGCCGGTTTGGTGCATCTGCCAGCCGGCCGCGGGCCCCAGGAGTTCCATCAGCATTGGCCTGATAACCGTGCGTCCAACGTTGCCGTCCCGGGGAGGTAGAACGCTGCCTGGCCCATGCATGGCGGTGGCTGTCCAGATTTAAAATGAATGGGCATCAGGGGACATCCGGAATTTCGGGAACACCGGGCGCCAACGGCTCAAGCTGATGGAATGGCCGCCCCTTCCCTGAAGGGCATCTCAATGTGCCAGAGTGAAGCCGTGACTGTTCCACTCAAACCTTCGAAGAGGAGGCGACGCATGAAACTTGCGACCGTGGGATCCGATTTGGGGAATGGAGTCCTCCAGATGCATGGCCCGGACGGATAGGGCAGGGCGGTGCTGATAAAGCGGATCAGGCGCGAGCGGGTTGACGTTCTGCGGAAATCTCGCCCGTCGCCATGATCAACATGGAGGCCTGCGGCAGCGGGCATCTTTGGGCGCGCAAACTCCGGACGATGGACCACACGGTGAAGATCATGATCCCGCAGTTCGTGAAGCCCTATGTGAAATCCAATGAATCCAAATCTATGCCGTGCCTCTGGCGCTCAAACTCCAGAGCCCGGAGTGATATCCGGCCCAGAGCTTCGGATGCAAACCGCATTGATACACGATAAAGGAGGTTACTCATGTTCCGCGTTTCCGCAACTACCGCTGCATTACTCATCGCACTGATCGGGCTCCCGTTGTCGACTTCGTCACACGCGCGGGGCATTCCACGGCATGTAGAACATGGTAATTCTGCCTGCATGGGGGCGCCATTCCATTTCACCGGATTCAACTATCGCATCATGGAGATTCGCTGGGTACCCATTGGCGATCGCTTTGCAACTGCCATTGCATCCTACGTTGCCGCTGTCCAATCGCCGAACGGATATCTTGTTTTCAAGGTGCCGGTGGAAAACATGCAAAGTGGTGACGCTAACGCGCCTGGTGTCGACATCACCGCATATTACAAGGATGGGACAAACGCTACGACCAATGAGACCCCGTTCTCCAGGTCAGGAGCATCGCAGATGACAACAAACATCCCTCGCGGACAGGGGATGACCGTGTATTACGCGATCCCGAACGTGCCGCGTCCGACCAGATCAAATCCGGTCGTCAGGCTGATCCTGCGCTACACCGCAAACAATGATCCGGGTTATCCGGATACCTATTACATGCGCTACCCAATCGTATCCCGATGACGATACGGGCAGGTCTGTCCGTGACGGACATGGCACACGGCAACATGCGGAATGCAAAGCAAAGTATGCAGTCAATCGAAGGTGGTGATATGTGCGTCGCTATAAAAAGTCCCCGGCCGGCATCCATGCCTGTCGGCTGCGACAATAACGGTGTGCGATGCGCCTGCTTTCATCGGGATCCGCCTAAGATAGACAAAAACGGCGAATTTTCAGAACCTTCCGGCTGCTGAACGGGAATTCCCTCTTATGGGCATTCAGCATGTACAGGGAATGGTTTTCGCGGTCTGCCTTGTTGCGCTGACGCCCGTGTCCGCGCAGAGCGCTCCGTACGTCAGGATGGTCTGCAAGGTTGCCAGGGCGAATCACGATTTCAGCCAGATCGCGATTTCAAAGTCCGGGACGGTGTGGGTACTCAACGCAGGTGCGGGGTAAATATCATGCACTGTACGCATTCACGCCGGCAGGGAAATTGACTGGCCGGTGTCCGGCGCCGTGGAATCCCGTGGCCTCTGCCGCCGCATGCTGGACGGGCCGGAGTCAGATTGCCCGGCGCTCCGCAGTGGCCATAACCGCAGGCGTGCCGGATGCAAAAACAGTAAATAACCATGACAAAAGGGGGATATCAAATGGAAAATCTGCTTCCACGACTTCGCGGATTTCTGGTCGCGCCGCGCGCCACATGGGCCACCATCGCGGCTGAGCAGACAACGCCATCTTCGCTGTACCGTGACTGGGTCATCTGGCTGGCGGCGATCACCCCGGTCTCGATATTCATCGGCCTGGCGGTATTCGGGCTTTCACTGCCATTTGTTGGCACGGTCCGCGTGGGTACGGGCGCGCTGCTTCTGCAGATGTTGGTGGGCTACGTGTTGGCGCTCGTCGTGGTCTACCTCGTCGCGCTGCTCGCTGCCGCCATATCTCCCGCATTCGGCGGCCACAAAGACAATGTGCAGGCGCTGAAGCTCGTCGCCTATGCATGGACACCGGTCTGGGTGGCCGGTGTCCTGCATCTGATTCCGGCGTTCGGGGCACTTGCTGCCTTGGCAGAGCTGGCTGCACTGATCTACAGCATCTGGCTCCTGTGGGTCGGCGCGCAGTCCGTGCTCACCGTGCCTCAGGACCGGGCCGCAGGGTTTACCGCGGTGCTCATCGTGATCGGCGTGATCCTCGCCATCGCCGTCGGGGCCGCCAGTGCGGCGCTGAGCGGCACCGGTGCGATGGCGCCGGGCGCTGGGTTGCCGTTTTCGGCGCCCCACCGCGCCAGCTTGCCTGGCTCCGGTCTTGCCAATCCAGCACTGCAGGATGCCATGCGTGCGGCTGCAAGTGCCGGATCAGCGTCCGGTCCCGTCAAACCGCTGGCCCCCGGCCAGCTGGGTGCCTTCCTGCCGGCGGCCGTGGATGGCCTGGCGAGGGGCCCGGTCAGCACGTTCAGCAGCGGCTTGTCCGGCCTGCAGATCAGCAGCGCGAAGGCACGCTACGGTACGGGTACTCAAAGTATCAAGATCAGCATCACGGACCTCGCCTCCGATCGCACCATGCTGGCCCTGGCGGGGGCCATACAGAAAGATCAGCACACGGCCACGGGCTACGACAAGATCTTCCAGCAGAATGGCACCACCGTCATGGAGCATTGGGTCGCTAGCGACCACTACGGCACCTGTTCCGTGATCATCGCCGACCGCTTTAAGGTCAAGGTCACAGGCAATGGCCCCGGCATGGAGACCTTGCTCAGGGACGCGCAGGCCGTGGATTTCGCCGGGCTCGCGAAGCTGAGCAACGCCCGGTAGGGCGCAGATCCATTTCCTGCGGGGCATCCCGTGTGCGGCACGACGTTGCCGGCTGCCGCGCCGTCCATCGCAAATCGATGCCGGACGCCACGCCAACCGGCTGGTGCCCGGGCTACTTCGGCTTGGTGAGTTCCCGCAGAATGCGTTCCTGTTCGGCAAAGGACGGAATGCGTTGCTTGCCGTGCGGGGCCGGCGTGGCGCCGGCCGGACTGCCGTCCGGCCGCGGTTCTTCCGTTCCGGTCGCCGCCGTGCCGGCATCGTCCGTATAGCGACCGCGGAATCCGGCGGGCGGCTGGTTGTCGGAACGCAAGTACTCCGCAACGCGGATTTGCTTGTTGATCCGGGTTATACGACGATCGATCCAGACCAGATCGTACAGGGCCCAGGCGGCCGCGATGGCCGCCGGCACGAGCATCAGCCCGTTGCCCAGGCTCAGATACAGAATTATCGCCGCAGCGGTCAGCCCGGTGTAACCCAGGGCACGGGGCAGATCATCGAGATAGACGCGGTGTGCCCCGAGCGGGAACAGAAACCACAGGAAATATGCGATATTCCGCCGTTTAAGGCGCCGCACCAGGCGCCGGTTCGCACTCTGCAGTCCGCCGCCTTCGAGATCCAGATTTTCCCAGGCACGCTTCATAGATGGCACGGCAATTAGCGAAAAATATTTGAAATAAGCCCCGATTATGCTGAAATGGCAGGGCTGAATCCAACCGCGCCCCCGGCGCCCGGTCTCTCTGACAAAACATCATGGCTGATCGCAGACTCCAAGTATTCCACACTGTAGCGCGTCTCCTCAGTTTCACCAAGGCAGCCGAGACGCTGCATATGACCCAGCCGGCGGTGACGTTCCAGATCCGCCAGCTGGAGGAGTATTTCAATACGCGCCTGTTTGACCGCACCCATAACCGCATCAGCCTCACTGCGGCAGGGGAGCGCGTGCACGAATATGCCGAAAAAATCATCGTGCTGTATGGCGAGATGGACAGCCGCGTGCGCGAGCTGACCGGCGACGTGAGCGGCATCCTGATCATCGGCGCCAGCACCACCATCGCCGAGTACGTGCTCCCCGGACTGCTCGGGGAATTCCAGGCGCGCTATCCCGACGTCAATGTACGGCTGAGTGTGTCCAACTCTCTGGGTATCGTCCATCTGGTGGAGAACAACTCGGTGGACGTGGGCATCGTGGAGTCGCCGGTGGCGAACAAGAATCTGGCGGTGGAAGTCTGCTGGCACGACGAACTCGTCTTCATCTGTCCGCCGCATCACGCACTGGCGAAGAAGACGGTGATCGCGGTGGACGAACTCACGACCCTGCCGTTCCTGTGCCGCGAGGAGGGTTCCGGCACGCGCGAGGTCATCGGTGACTATCTGGCCCAGAACGGGATCCAGCTGCAGGATCTGAACCTCTGCATGGAGTTCGGCAGCCCGGAGTCGATCAAGAGCGCGGTTGAAGCCGGCCTCGGCGTGTCAATCGTTTCGCGTGCCACCGTGGGCAAGGAACTCAAACTCGGAACGCTCGTGGCACTGCCGCTCAGGCCGGCGCTGGAGCGCCCTTTCTCCTTCGTGCATCAGCGCCAGAAATTCCGCCTGCGGGCAGTAGACGAATTCATGAACTTCGCCCACGAGCACTGTGAGCGCCGCGGCGCGCAGGCCAAGGATGC